>NZ_QETL01000164.1:0-5305 GCF_003105135.1 Stenotrophomonas sp. SPM
CCCCGGCCTGTTTACCGCGGCCCGCGTCGGTATCCGGTTACCGGTCGATGCACGCCTTCGCCGGTGGGCGGGGCCTGCGGGCCGGCCATCACAACCCGCCGATGGGGAGAGTGACCCGGCGCTGGGACTTCGCTGGCCTGGCGGAAGTGTGAACCTCTGTCTGGTGAGTCGAGCAATGCTCGGTTGTTATTGATGCAGTCGAGCATGGCTCGACTCTACAAAGGCGGTGATGCAGTCGGGCATGGCTCGACGCTACCGGCAGGAACCCAACGGCGATGCCGCCAGCACCGTCGTCGCTCGCTCATGGCGCTGCAGCCACGCCAGGGTGTGCGGGCAGCGCGCATGGATCAGCCGTCCGATCGCGGCCAGGTCAGCACCGATGTCGCGCTCGAGGATGGGTTCGTGGTGGGCGATGCGGTTGCGCAGGTGACGGATGCGGTCGAGGTCGGCATGGATGGAACGACGCAGGACGGACAGCGGCACCGAGGGTGCGTTTGGCAGCGCCAGGCCCATGGTCCCGGCCCAGATCGAATGCTCGAACCGCCGAGCGAACAACTGCTGCCAGAAGCCGAATCGCAGTTTGGCGATGACCTCCGGCACATCCCGCGGAGCTCCAGCGCTGCCGCGGACATCGCATAGCGAGGCAAGCGCGCCTTCGGCAGGAAGGCTGCGCAGTAGCGCTGGATGCCAGGGCCAGCGTTGACCATAACGATGCACCAGCGCCGTAGCGGCTGCATTGCGGATCACGACTTCGCAAATGTGCAACGGTGGAAGGAGAGCACCACACATCTGCATGTTCCAGGCATAGAGCGTGGCTGGATCGGCTACGCAACGAGAAGCGATGCGCTCGTAGGTCGACCATCTCTGGCGGGATAGCGCTGCCTGCAGGATCCTGCTTTCCTTCATCAACTCACTCCGAGGGGATGTGGCTTCACCTTGACTCTGGGAACGAGGCAGGAACATCAGGAAACGGCGGCATGCTCGTCAGTGTTCTTTGTGAAACGGCTCGGTTTTTCACCCGACTGTTTGCCTTGACGCATTTGCCAATTGACTGGGCCGGGTGGCACTCCTAACCTTGCGGCGTGTGCTCCGGGACTCGCGGCTGGATTCCAGCTTCCCCTGGGGACGTTGAGAGGTACCAAAGGGCCCCGCTAGCAGGGCCCTTTGTCTTTCCCGCCCTTGCCGCACCCCACCCGCACCGCCGCCCGTTCCGGGCAGGCTCACCGCCGTGCCGTTACCATGGCCGCCTGTATCCGGCTGGTACCTGCAATGGACAAGGTTTTCATCGAAGGGCTGACGATCGACGCCCTGATCGGCATCTACGACTGGGAGCGGCGGATCCGGCAGGACCTGGTGTTCGACCTGGAAATGGGCTTCGACAACCGCCGCCCGGCCGCATCCGATGACATCGCCCATACCCTGAATTACAAGGCGGTGAGCAAGCGCCTGGAGCAGTTCGTGCGCGAATCGGACTTCGGCCTGGTCGAGACCCTGGCCGAGCGCTGCGCGCAGATCGTGCTGGACGAGTTCGACGTGAAGTGGCTTCGCCTGAAGCTGAGCAAGCCCGGTGCGGTGCGCGGCGCGCGCGCGGTGGGCGTGATCATCGAGCGCTCGCGCGACTGACCGGTCGTGCCGGCCGCTGGCCGGCAGCCTCAACCCCAACAGAAACAAAGAAGGAGACAACCGATGGTGGATGCGGTGGTGGCGGTACAGTGGCTGGAACAGCTGCAGAAGACACTGGAACCCTATCCCGGCGCCTATCTGGCGTTGATGATCACGGCGCTGCTGGTCGCCGCCGGTCTGGCCAACTGGGTCACCAAGCGCATCCTGGTGCGCGGCCTGCGGCGACTGCTGCAGCGCCTCCCGGGTGCCGAATCGGGGCGTGGCAGCCACCTGATGCGGGTGATCTCACGGCTGTCGAATGTAGTGCCCAGCCAGGTGATCGCCTCCGGCGTCGCCCTCATTCCTGATCTGCCGCCGGGCCTGGTCAACGTCATCGTCAAGCTGTGCATCGTGTGGGCCGTGCTTACCCTGGCCATGGCCTTCTCGCATGCCCTTGATGCAGCCAACAGCCTGTACGAGCGCAAGCCAGACGCGCGCAACAAACCGATCAAGGGCTACCTGCAGGTGGTCAAGATCGTGGTCTATGTGGCAGCCGGGTTGTCCATCGTGGCCACCCTGCTGGGGGTGAAGATCGGTCCGCTGGTCACCGGCCTGGGCGCGGCCACCGCGGTGCTGATGCTGATCTTCCAGGACACCATCCTGTCGCTGGTGGCCAGCGTGCAGATCAGTGGCGATGGCCGCGTTCGCCTCGGCGACTGGATCGAGATGCCCAGCCAGAACGCCGACGGCGATGTCATCGATATCGCCCTGCACACCATCACCGTGCAGAACTTCGACAAGACCATCACTACCATCCCGACCAAGAAGCTGGTGACCGAGTCGTTCAAGAACTGGCGCGGCATGCAGGAGGCCGGCGGGCGCCGGATCAAGCGCGCGCTGTACCTGGACCAGCACAGCGTCGGCTTCCTGGGCGCGGACGAGCTGCAGCGGCTGGGCCAGTTCGCCCTGCTGGGCGACTACCTGCGTGACAAGGCGCGGGAGCTGGAGCAGTGGAACGGGCGCCTGCGGGAGCAGGGCGTGGCCGAGGTCAACAGCCGCCGGGTGACCAACCTGGGCACCTTCCGCGCCTATGTGGAGCGCTACCTGCGCAACCACCCCGGCATCCATCAGGACATGACCCTGCTGGTGCGCCAACTGCAGCCGACCACCGAGGGCCTGCCGCTGGAGCTGTACTGCTTCACCCGCAGCACCGCCTGGGGCGAGTACGAGGCGGTGCAGGCGGACATCTTCGACCACCTGCTGGCGATCCTCCCGGCCTTTGGCCTGCGGGTCTTCCAGGCCTCCAGCGATGCCATGTTGATGGCGGGGCAGCGCGCACTGGCCGGGTCAGAGTAAGCTCCACCCTCGCGTCCGCCCCCGTATGGACCGCCCAGACTGTGGGCGGGCGCACGAAACTGAATGACGAAACCTCTCGCCAAATGGCCCGGGAACGCTAGAATGCCGGGCTTGTAAACGTTTTCATAAGGACAGCTGGTGGCCTCCGATCGCATCGAATCCCTCATTGCCCAGATGACCGTCGAGGAAAAGGTCGGCCAGCTGGGTGTCTTCGCGGACATGGTCCGCCCGTTCGCCCCGGACGTGAACCCGGAAGCCAACGTGCGCAACGCCGACCAAGTGCTGCAGCAGGTGCGCGAAGGCAAGGTCGGCTCGCTGTTCAACGGCGTGGGCGCCGAACTGGGCCGCCGCATCCAGCAGGTCGCCACCGAGGAAAGCCGCCTGGGCATCCCGGTGATCCTGGCCGCCGACGTCATCCACGGCATGCGCACCGTGTTCCCGATCCCGCTGGGCGAAGCCGCCAGCTTCGAGCCGGACCTGGCCGAGCGCACCGCCCGTGCCACCGCCGTCGAGGCCACCGCCGCCGGCCTGCACTGGACCTATGCACCGGCCGTGGACATCGCCCGCGACCAGCGCTGGGGCCGTGGTGCAGAAGGTGCCGGTGAGGACGTGGTGCTGGGCTGCGCCTTTGCCGCCGCCCGCGTGCGTGGCTTCCAGGGCGGCGACCTGCGCGCCGCCGATTCGCTGCTGGCCACGCCCAAGCACTTCGCCGCCTATGGCGCGGTGATGGCCGGCATGGAATACAACATGGTGGACATCTCGCCGCAGACCCTGCGCGACGTGCACCTGCCGCCGTTCAAGGCCGCCTTCGACGCCGGCGCCATCACCGTGATGTCCTCGTTCAACGACATCAACGGCGTGCCGGCCAGCGCCAACGCCGAACTGCTGACCGACATCCTGCGTGGTGAGTGGAAGTTCCCGGGCGTTGTGATCTCCGATTACACCGCCGACATGGAACTGGTCGCGCACGGCTATGCCGCCGACGACCGCGACGCCACCGCCAAGGCCTTCACGGCCGGCCTGGACCTGAGCATGCAGAGCGGCTTCTACGCCGAGCACCTGCCGGGCCTGGTCGAGAGCGGCGAAGTACCGATGACCGTGCTGGATGAAGGCGTGCGCCGCATCCTGTGGCTGAAGGAAACCATCGGCCTGTTCGACGATCCGTACCGTTCGCTGGACCCGGCGCGCGAAGCGGATACCTCGCACATTGCCGCACATGACGAGCTGTCACGCGATGCCGCGCGCCGTTCCATCGTGCTGCTGAACAACCGCGACAACGTGCTGCCGCTGCAGAAGACCGGGCAGAAGATCGCCCTGATCGGCCCGTTCGTGCAGGACCGCGAGAACATCGAAGGCTGCTGGACCCTGTTCGGCGACAAGCAGCGCTACGTGGACCTGGAAACCGGCGTGCGCGCCGCCATCGGCGATGAAGCGCTGCTGGAAGTCGTGCCGGGCAGCGAGCTGGAAGCCGCGATTCCGGGTGGCACCGAAGCGGCCGTGGCCGCTGCGCTGCGCGCCGACGTGGTGGTGCTGGCCTTGGGCGAACCGCAGCGTTACAGCGGTGAAGCGCAGTCGCGCGTGGAAATCACCCTGCCGCCGGCACAGCAGGCGCTGGCCGAGGCCGTGGCGATGACCGGCAAGCCGCTGGTAGTGCTGCTGCGCAATGGTCGCGCGCTGGCCCTGCAGGGTGCGGTGCGCAATGCGCATGCCGTGGCGGTCACCTGGTACCTGGGCACGCAGACCGGCCATGCCGTGGCCGATGTGCTGTTCGGCGATTACAGCCCGTCCGGCCGCCTGCCGGTCAGCTTCCCGCAGGTGTCCGGCCAGCAGCCGTACTTCTACAACCACCCGCGCACCGGCCGCCCGGAACTGCCCACCATGTCGGAGTTCAAGGCACGCTGGCGCGAGATTCCGAACGAGCCGCTGTACCCGTTCGGCCACGGCATCGGCTACGCCACGTTCGCCTACGGCGTGCCGCAGCTGAGCGCGGCCCAGCTGGGCTGGGACGACACCCTGACCGTGACCACCACGCTGACCAACACCAGCGCCGTGGCCGGTGAGGAAGTGGTGCAGCTGTACATCCACGACCGCGTGGCCAGCCGCGTGCGGCCGGTGCGCGAGCTGAAGGACTTCCGCAAGGTCGCCCTGCAGCCGGGCGAGTCGATTGAAGTGAGCTTCAGCCTGACCCGCGAGCAGCTGGCGTTCACCGGCCGCGACGGCGTGCTGCGTGCCGAGCCCGGCCAGTTCGACCTGTGGGTGTGTGCCTCGTCGGCCGCCGGCGAAGCCGTGCAGTTCGAGCTGCTGAAGGCCTGATCCCGGAGTGGTAGCGCCGGGCCATGCCCGGCGT
>NZ_QETL01000165.1:0-5145 GCF_003105135.1 Stenotrophomonas sp. SPM
GGGCGGGCGGCCGTTGCCGGGCCATCGCCCGGCCACTCGATCACCAGCTTGGATTCATTGCCTTCACGCTGCATCTGCGGGCGGAACGGCGACACCGACGCAGCAAGGTCGAAAACGACACGGAACGTGCCCGGCACCGGCTGACCGGTGCGGACGGCGGTGACCACGCCCTGCGCGGCCGGCATCTTCAGGTTGTGCACGGCGCTGGAATCGGGGAAGTCGATCACCAGACGGTTCGGCGAGGACAGCGACAGGGTTTTGTAGCCGCCGCTGCCCACCAGGGAGATCTCAGCGCGGGTACCGCTCGCGCCGGTATTGAGCTGGACCTGGCGGACCTCACCGGCCCACGCGCAGACGCTCGTCAGACCTAGTCCGACGGCGGCACAGATGGCGATGAGACGGTTCCCCAGGCGCATGGTCAGGATTCAATCACCGCGCTGAACGGAATGCAACACCTTTTTCCTTAATAATCCGTAACCTGCCGGTGTTTGTTCTCGTCAGCCGACAGAAATGGCCTGCAAGTCGCCCCCATCGGGAAGTCGACCCAGCCATTCACGGCCCGCGTCGCTGGCCCCAGTGAGACGGACGCGCCGCCCCTGCCCTTCGATTTCCAGTGCCACTATCAGATCGGTGGGCGGCAGCGCGCCGGCGCCGCGCTCAGGCCATTCGACCAGCCACAGCACCGCACTGCCCTCGTCCAGGCCGAGGAAATCCAGCTCACCGGCCTGGCCGATGCGGTACAGGTCCAGGTGCCACGCTTCGCCGCCACTGGACAGCGGATAGCGCTCGACCAGGGTGTAGGTGGGGCTGCGGATCGCACCCTGCACCCCGAGCGCGCGCAGCAGCGCACGGGCCGTGGTGGATTTGCCGGCGCCGAGGTTACCGCGCAGCTCGACCAGCGCCTGCGGGGGCCGCGTGGCGGCCAGCCACTGGCCCAGCAGTTCGGTGGCTTCGCTGTCGGCCAGGAAGAATTCAGTCATTGCAGGGGTTCCGGGTTGGCCAGCCGCCGCAGGGGCACCAGCAGATCAGTAGGGAGCAGACCACGCGCGCCATCGAGGGCAGCGACATCGCCGGCCAGCGCGTGCAGCAGCGCGCCACACGCGGCGGCATCGAAGGCATCCAGGCCCTGCGCGCGCAGGCTGGCGATGATGCCGGTGAGCAGGTCACCCATGCCGCCCACGGCCATGCCGGGATTGCCGGCGGCGATCAGGCGCGGAGTGCGGCCGGGGGCGGCGACGATGCTGCCGGCGCCCTTCAGCACCACCACGGCGTGGTAGCGCTCGGCCAGCGCCTGGGCGCAGTGGTAGCGATCGGCCTGGATGTCGGCCCTGTTGCATTCCAGCAGACGCGCGGCCTCACCCGGGTGCGGAGTCAGAATGGCATCGGGCAGCGCGCGTGGGTCGCGGGCGAGCAGGTTCAGCGCATCGGCATCGAGCACCAGCGGCTTGCCACAGGCCAGCACGCGGGTGAACAGCGCATGCGCCCAGTCGTCCTGGCCCAGGCCGGGGCCGATGGCCACGACCTTGGCCTTTTCAAGCAGGCCGGGCAGCGCGTCGCCATCTTCCAGCGCATGCACCATGGCCTCGGGCAGGCGCGCCAGCAGCGGGCCGACATGGTCGCCGCGGGTGCCGATGCTGAGCAGTCCGGCACCGGCGCGCAGGCCGGCCTCGGCAGCCAGGGCGATGGCCCCACCACTGCCGTGGTTGCCGCCCACGCACAGCACGTGGCCGGATTCGCCCTTGTGGGTATTGGCGCGCCGTGGC
Source organism: Stenotrophomonas sp. SPM (assembly GCF_003105135.1). Taxonomy (NCBI): domain Bacteria; kingdom Pseudomonadati; phylum Pseudomonadota; class Gammaproteobacteria; order Lysobacterales; family Lysobacteraceae; genus Stenotrophomonas; species Stenotrophomonas sp. SPM. The sequence goes on from NZ_QETL01000165.1 coordinate 1,764, forward strand.
TTCAGCAATGCCGGCAAGCGCGCACCCGTCCAGTGCTCGGCCGCGGCCGAAACGCCCTGCCACGCCGCCTTGGGCAGCTGCAGCGCGGCCAGCGCGGGTTCGCCTGCGTGCTCCAGCGCGTCGCCGGTGTACAGGCCGCGGTGCGGCACGATGAACTGCAGGGTCAGCGCGGCGCGCACCGCGACGCCCGGCACCGTGCCACGGTCGGCGTCGACGCCGCTGGGCACATCCAGTGCGAATACCGGTGCGTCCTGTGTGTTCAGTGCTTCGATCACACCCTGTGCTGCACCTTCCGGCGCCCGGTCGAAACCCAGCCCGAACAGGCCATCCACCCAGATATCGGCCGCGGGCAGCGTTCCGTCAAATTCCGCCAGGGTTCCCCCGACGGACCTGAAATCCGATGTTGCCCGTTGCGCCAACGCGGTGGCTGGCGGTTTGCCCGGCAGGGTCAGCGCCGTTACCCGACGCCCGGCCAGCAGCGCATGTCGCGCCAGCACCAGGCCGTCGCCGCCGTTGTTGCCGCTGCCCACCACCACGCCCACATTCAGCGCCTGTGGCCAGTGCCGCAGCAGGCGCTGCCAGGCAGCCAGCCCGGCCTGGGCCATCAGCTCCCAGCCACCATCGCCCGCCAGCGCCGAGGCCTGGGCATCCAGCGCACGCGCAGCAGCAGAATCAAACAGATCGGCAAGGTTGGCCATGCGGAGATTTTATACTGATGCGCATGTTCCCCGCCCCTGCCCCCCTCGATCCGGCCCTGGCCGTGCAGCGCATCCGCGAACTCGCCCGTGCGCATGGCTTCCAGCGCTGCGGCATCGCCGGCATCGAGCTGGGCGAGGATGAGGCGCACCTGGCCGACTGGCTGGGCAAGGGCCTGTACGGGACGATGGACTGGATGGCCCGCCACGGCACCCTGCGCGCGCGCCCGGCCGAACTGCTGCCAGGGACGGTGCGGGTGATTTCGGTGGGCATGGATTACAGCCACAAGGACGACACCGAAGCCTGGGCGACCCTGGCCGATCCCGGCCGCGCCTATGTGGCGCGCTACGCGCTGGGCCGCGACTACCACAAGCTGATGCGCAACCGGCTGCAGAAGCTGGCCACGCAGATCAACGATGAGGTGGCGCCGCTGGGCTACCGCGTCTTCGTCGATTCGGCGCCGGTGCTGGAACGCGCGCTGGCGCGCAACGCCGGGCTCGGCTGGATCGGCAAGCACACCTGCCTGATCGACCGTCACGGCGGTTCCTGGTTCTTCATCGGCGAGATCTACATCGACATCCCGCTGCCGATCGACGCAGCGGCCACCGCGCACTGCGGCACCTGCACGCGCTGCATCGATGTCTGCCCCACCCAGGCCATCATCGCCCCGCAGCGGCTGGATGCACGGCGCTGCATTTCCTACCTGACCATCGAACACGACGGTGCCATTCCCGAAGACATGCGACCGCTGATCGGCAACCGCATCTACGGCTGCGACGACTGCCAGCTGGTCTGCCCCTGGAACAAGTTCGCCAAGCGCACCGACGAAGCGGATTTCCGTGCGCGCAACAATCTCGATACCGCACGCCTGGACCAGCTGTTCGCCTGGGATGAAGCCGAATTCCTGCGCCGCACCGAAGGCAGCCCGATCCGCCGCAGCGGCCACGAGCGCTGGCTGCGCAACATCGCGGTCGCGCTGGGCAATGCGCCGGCGTCGACCGACGCACTGGCCGCCCTGCACACCCGTATCGACGATCCCTCGCCCGTGGTGCGCGAGCACGTGCAGTGGGCGCTGGCCCAGCACGGCGCGCGCTGACGTGCGATCCTGAGCGCCCTGCTCCGCCCGTCACCGCCGTACCCATGCAGCCACGCAACAACGACGTCCTCACCCCCAGCCAGCTCAACACCCTGGCCCGCGACCTGCTGGAAGGCAGCTTCCCGGCGATCTGGGTCGAAGCCGAGCTGGGCAGCGTCGCCCGCCCCGCGTCCGGGCATCTGTACTTCACCCTGAAGGATGCGCGCGCACAGCTGCGTGCAGCGATGTTCCGGATGAAGGCGCAGTACCTGAAGTTCGTGCCGCGCGAAGGCATGCGCGTGCTGGTGCGCGGCAAGGTGACGCTGTACGACGCGCGTGGCGAGTACCAGATGGTGCTGGACCACATGGAAGAGGCCGGCGAAGGCGCACTGCGCCGCGCCTTCGAGGAGCTGAAGGCACGCCTGGAAGCCGAGGGCCTGTTCGACCCGGCGCGCAAGCGACCGATGCCGGCGCACGTGCAGCGCCTGGCGGTGATCACCTCGCCCACCGGCGCAGCCGTGCGCGACGTGCTGAGCGTGCTGGCCCGCCGTTTTCCGCTGCTGGAAGTGGACCTGCTGCCGACCCTGGTCCAGGGCAGCACCGCCGCCGCGCAGATCACCCGCCTGCTGCAGGCCGCCGATGCCAGCGGCCGCTACGACGTGATCCTGCTGACCCGCGGTGGTGGTTCGCTGGAAGACCTGTGGGCGTTCAATGACGAGGCGCTGGCCCGGGCGATCGCCGCCAGCGGCACGCCGGTGGTCTCGGCGGTAGGCCACGAAACGGACTTCAGCCTGAGCGACTTCGCCGCCGACCTGCGCGCGCCGACGCCGTCGGTGGCAGCCGAACTGCTGGTTCCCGACCAGCGCGAACTGACCCTGCGCCTGCGCCGCACGGCCGCGCGCATGGTGCAGCTGCAGCGGCACACGATGCAGCAGGCGATGCAGCGCGCCGACCGCGCCCTGCTGCGGCTGAACGCGCAGAGCCCGCAGGCGCGCCTGGACCTGCTGCGTCGTCGCCAGCTCGACCTGGGCCGACGCCTGCATGCGGCCTTCAACCAGCAGCAGGAGCGCCGCGCCGCACGCCTGCGCCATGCGGCAGCGGTGCTGCGCGGTCACCACCCGCAGCGCCAGCTGGACGAGATGCAGCGGCGCCTGACGGCCCTGCGCAGTCGCCCGCAGGCGGCACTGCAGCGCCTGCTGCAACGTGATGCCTTGCGCCTGCGCGGGCTGGCGCGCTCGCTGGAAGCGGTAAGCCCGCTGGCGACGGTGGCACGTGGTTACAGCATCCTGACCCGCAGTGACGACGGCACGCTGGTGCGTGAGGTCGGGCAGGTACAGGCGGGGGATGCACTGCAGGCGCGCGTAGGCGACGGCGTGATCGACGTGCTGGTCAAGTAAGGGGGGTGTTTGGCAGGGCTTGCAGCCCTGCACCTGCTGCAGATCAACAGCAACGTCAAAAGCCGAAGCCAAAGCCAAAGCCAAAGCAAAAGCGACTCTGGTTTTCTGCTGGTTGGGCGGGGCGGTGTGGGTGGTCAGGACACGCCGTAAACCCATCCATGGGGGCTCGATGGCGCCATCCATGGCGCCAACGGTCCTGCCCACCCACACCGCC
>NZ_QETL01000166.1:0-5007 GCF_003105135.1 Stenotrophomonas sp. SPM
CGGGCATCCCCCGGCGCTTTTTTTGTAGAGTCGAGCCATGCTCGACTGCTGTTGGACGGCCAGTCGAGCATGGCTCGACTCTACAGAAAGGCACCCGCAAAGGACTTCCGCATGAAACGTCTGATCCTGATCACCGCCTGCGCCCTGGCCCTGGCCGCCTGCAGCAACCCCGAGGAAGAGCGCAAGGCGCAGGAAGCCGCCGCTGCCGCCGCCCAGGCGCAGAAGGAAGCCAAGGCCGAGGACGTCGCCAAGCAGTACGACGCGGCCGTGGCCGCGCAGGACTGGGAACGCGCGCGCATCCATGGTGGTTCGCTGCTGGACCAGTACAAGGACACCGCCGCCGCCGAGCGCATCGCCGCCGGCTTCGATGAAGTGAAGGCCAAGGGCGATGCCGCGCGCGACCTGCGCCGCATGCAGGCGTTGTGGCAGTACAACGAGATTCCGGTCGGCAGCAAGGGCAAGCAGGTCTCGGCCACCATCTACAGCAAGGAACGGGTGGATGTGGACGGCAGCGGCGCCAAGCCGGTGCAGCTGGTGTTCCGCGATCATCCCGAATGGAAGCGCCACGCCTACCTGGTGCTGCAGGCCGGTGATTTCCGCTGCCCGCAGTGCACGGTGAAGGTGGCCGTGGACGATGGCAAGCCGATCTCGATGGCGGCCTGGCGGCCGAAGACCGATGAGGCCATCGCCATGTTCATCACCGACCAGAAGGCGCTGTGGAAGCTGGCGCAGAAGGGCAAGTCGATCAGCATCGAGTTCCCGGTGAAGGCCGGTGGCACCCGCACGGCCGTGTTCGAGACCGGCGGCGTGGACACCAGCCGCATGCCGCAGTGGTGGAAGTGACGGCCACCGCCGTGGTCGCGCCGGCACTGTCGGCCGTGCGCCACTGGGTGTTCGACATGGATGGCACGCTGACCGTGGCCATGCATGATTTCGAGCGCATCAAGCGCGAGCTGGGCATCCCGCCCAGCGCGGACATCCTCGTGCACCTGGCGGGCCTGCCGGGTGCGGAGGCGGCGCGGAAGCACGCCTGGCTGCTGGCCCACGAGCGTGAGCTGGCCGAAGGCGCGCTGCCGGCGCCCGGCGCGGTCGAACTGCTGCGCGCGCTGGCCGCAGCCGGTTGCCAGCTGGGCATCCTGACCCGCAACGACCATGCGCTGGCCAAGCTGACGCTGGACGCGATCGGGGTAGGGGATCTGTTTGACGATGGCGGCATCATCGGCCGCGATGAAGCGGTGCCGAAGCCGTCACCCGACGGCGTGCAGCAGCATCTGCGGCGCTGGGGCATCGGTGCCGACGCGGCGGTGATGGTGGGCGACCACGCCTACGACCTGGACTGCGGCCGCGCCGCCGGCGCGCGCACCGTGCTGGTCAACCTGCCCGACAACCCGTGGCCGGGCCGCGCGGATTGGCATTTCGCCGATTGCCGCGCGTTGTTGGCCGCCTGGCAGGCCGCATGACCGTTTAGAGCCGAGCCCATGCTCGGCTGCTCTGCGGTCAGGTCGCGCGGGGCGCGAAAGCCGAGCATGGGATCGGCTCTACAGAGAGCAGGCAACGAGTCGACCGGAGGTTCCGGTAGCGCCGGGCCATGCCCGGCGGGCAGTGTCGACCAAGGTCGACACCTGCCAGGGCAGTTCCAGATAACGCGTCGGGTGGAGAGCCCCCTTGTTGTTCAAGGGGGCGCGCCGAAGGCGCGGGGATAAGGTGGAATGCGCGGGCAGTTCGGCTTACGCGCCCAGCGCGTAACCGAACTGCTGCTTGAACTGGTCGTGGAACTCTTCAAACGTGAAGCGCTGGTTCTGCGTGCCCGGGTGCTCGACCTTCAGCGCGCCCATCAGGTTGGCCATGCGGCCGATGGTCAGCCAGTCGTAGCCCTTCTCGATGCCGTAGATCAGGCCGGCGCGGAAGGCGTCGCCACAACCGGTCGGATCGACCACGCGGCGCTCATGCGCCGGTGGAATGTCGTAGCTCTTTTCCGGGGTGTGGATGACCGCGCCCTTCGGGCCACGGGTGGTGATGTAGGCCTTCACCCGGCTCACGATCTGCTTTTCGTCCCAGCCGGTGCGTTCCTGCAGCAGGTTCGACTCGTAGTCGTTGACCACCACGTAATCGGCCTGCTCGATGAAATCGCGCAGCTCCGGACCGTTGAACAGCGGCAGCGCCTGGCCCGGGTCGAAGATGAAGGGGATGCCGCATTCCAGGAACTCGGCTGCGTTCTGGATCATGCCGTCACGGCCGTCCGGCGCGACGATGCCGAAGGTGACGCCCGGCACGTCCTTCACGTGGTTCTCGTGCGAACGCATCATCGCGCCCGGATGGAACGCGGTGATCTGGTTGTTGTCGTGGTCGGTGGTGATGAAGCACTGCGGGGTGAACATGTCTTCCAGCACGCGGACCTGGCTCAGGTCGATGTCCATGCGCTCGAAGTGCTCACGGTACGGAGCGAAGTCCTGGCCGACGGTGCCCATCGGGATCGGGCTGCCGCCCAGCAGCTTCAGGTTGTAGGCGATGTTGCCGGCGCAGCCGCCCAGTTCGCGGCGCATGCGCGGGACCAGGAAGGACACGTTCAGGATGTGCACCTTGTCCGGGAGGATGTGATTCTTGAACTGGTCCGGGAACACCATGATGGTGTCGAAGGCAAGAGAACCACAGATCAGAGCGGACATCGATGTAAGCCTATGCGGTGAATTTTGGAGGTGGCCAGCCGGCATCGGCCAGCAAGCAAATGGCGCCCTTGGGCGCCCGACGGCGCAAAGGTTACCTGCTGGTGCCGCTCAGGGCCAGAACCGGGTGATGCCCGATCAGGCCGAAACCCAGCCAAGTCGCGGGTTCAGCTAGTTTTTTCCTTGCTCGCCGGGGAGCGGGTTGCTAGGCTTGTCGGCCTCGAATTCTGCCCATTTTTTCGCCATCCCGCGGCGGGCACGACACCCCTCAGGACTCCTTCCTCAGATGTTCAAGAAACTCCGTGGCATGTTCTCCAACGACCTGTCCATCGACCTGGGCACGGCCAACACCCTTATTTACGTGCGTGGCCAGGGTATCGTTCTGAACGAGCCCTCGGTCGTGGCCGTGCGCCAGGACCGTGCCATCGGTGGCACCCGCTCGGTGGCAGCCGTAGGCGCCGAAGCCAAGCAGATGCTGGGCCGTACCCCGGGCCACATCACCACCATCCGCCCGATGAAGGACGGCGTCATCGCCGACTTCACCTACACCGAGGCGATGCTCAAGCACTTCATCAAGAAGGTGCACAAGTCCCGCGTGCTGCGCCCGAGCCCGCGCGTGCTGGTCTGCGTGCCGGCCGGTTCGACCCAGGTCGAGCGCCGCGCCATCCGTGAATCGGCCGAGGAAGCCGGTGCCCGCGACGTGTTCCTGATCGAAGAGCCCATGGCCGCGGCGATCGGCGCCGGCATGCCGGTCACCGAAGCGCGCGGCTCGATGGTCATCGACATCGGTGGCGGCACCACCGAAGTGGCGGTGATCTCGCTGAACGGCATCGTCTATTCGGCCTCGGTGCGCATCGGTGGCGACCGCTTCGACGAGTCGATCACCAACTACGTGCGCCGCAACCACGGCATGCTGATCGGTGAAGCCACCGCCGAGCGCATCAAGGTCGAGCTGGGCTGCGCCTACCCGCAGGCCGAGGTCATCGAGATGGAAATCTCCGGTCGCAACCTCGCCGAGGGTGTGCCGAAGATGATCAAGATCAGCTCCAACGAAGTGCTGGAGGCCCTGCACGAGCCGCTGTCGGGCATCGTCAGCGCGGTCAAGCTGGCCCTCGAGCAGACCCCGCCGGAACTGTGTGCCGACGTCGCCGAGCGCGGCATCGTGCTGACCGGTGGTGGCGCCCTGCTGCGCGACCTGGACCGCCTGATCTCCGAAGAAACCGGCCTGCACGTGCAGGTGGCCGACGATCCGCTGACCTGCGTGGCCCGCGGTGGCGGTCGTGCGCTGGAACTGGTCGACATGCACGGCAACGAGTTCTTTGCGCCGGACTGAGGCCTGCCGCCTGATCGTTCCTGCAGCGCCCTTCCGGGGTGTGGCCCGCTGCTGCGGGCCAGCACCGGTGGGGCGCCGCCGTGTTTCCCCTTCGCCCTTTGCTGGTTGAACTGTTGCCGTGCCGCCTTACGCCGGTCCTCCCGTAGCCTCCCGATCCGGTGACGCCGCCAGTCCGCTGCGACTGCTCGCCTACCTGGCCATGGCCATCATCCTGATCGTGCTGGACGACCAGGCTGGTTGGCTGGCGCGCGTGCGCGCCCAGGCCGACACGCTGGTGCAGCCGGTGTGGGCGCTGGCCGGCCTGCCCGGCAAGCTCAGCAACCAGGTGCGCGACAACGCGGCCAGCCATGGCCAGCTGGTGGCCGAGACCCGCGAACTGCGTAACCAGCTGCTGCTGGCCAATGCGCGCCTGACCCGCCTGCAGACCGCTGCGCTGGACAACGCCCAGCTGCGCGAGCTGCTGAACGTGGCCGAGCGCAGTGGCCTGGACGTGCAGCTGGCGCCGATCCTCGATATCGACCTGGACCCGGTCAAGCAGCGCCTGGTGCTCGATGCCGGCAGCCGCGATGGCGTACACGTGGGGCAGGCGGTGATCGACGCCGGTGGCCTGATGGGGCAGGTGATCAGCACCACCGGTGGTACCTCCACCGTGCTGCTGCTGACCGACCCGGACCATGCCGTGCCGGTGACCGTGGCCCGCAACGGCGTGCGCCTGATCGTCTACGGCCGCGGCGACACCCTGCAGCTGCGCGACATTCCGTTGAGCGCGGGCGTGGAAGTGGGCGATGAGATCGTCACCTCCGGCCTGGGCGGGCGGTTCCCGCCGGGCTTCCCGGTCGGCACCATCACCGCGCTGCGCCCCGACGACACCCACGCCTTCCTGGTGGGTGAAATGAAGCCTGCCGCCCAGCTCGACCGCGGCCGCGACGTGCTGCTGCTGCGCCCGGGCGCGGCGATCCGGATCCCGCCGGAGCTGCGCCAGAGCCTCGAAGCCGGCGCAGCCGGTGGCCC
>NZ_QETL01000167.1:0-4832 GCF_003105135.1 Stenotrophomonas sp. SPM
CACTTGTGGCGGTCATGCGGAAAATGCTGGTGATCCTAAATGCTCGCAAGCGGGACGCCGAGGTAGCCCTCGGCAGCCCCTGACAAGACAGTTGCTACTGCTTCTGCCTTTGCTCACCCTTCCGCCGCGGGGAGGCTGGGAGGGACGGGTTGGCAGGGCTGCCCGGGACCGTTGGCGCCATGGATGGCGCCACCGAGCCCCCATGGAGGGGTTCACGGCGTGTCCCGGGCAGTCCTGCCGACCCGGCCCACGCCATGAAGCCCAACGAGGCAACACTCTGAATCTTACAGCGCCTCGAAAATACCCGCCGCGCCCATGCCCGTGCCGATGCACATCGTCACCATGCCGTACTTCTGCTGGCGACGACGCAGGCCGTGCAGCAGGGTCGCGGTACGGATCGCGCCGGTCGCACCCAGTGGATGACCCAGGGCGATCGCGCCGCCCAGCGGGTTGACCTTGCTCGGGTCCAGGCCGCAATCGCGGATCACCGCCAGCGACTGCGCGGCGAACGCTTCGTTGAGCTCGATCCAGTCCAGCTGGTCCTGGGTCAGGCCGGCCTGCTTCAGTGCCTTCGGGATCGCGGCGATCGGCCCGATGCCCATCACTTCCGGGCGCACGCCGGCCACCGAGAAGCTGACGAAACGGGCCAGCGGGGTCAGGCCGTAATCCTTGATCGCCTGTTCCGAGGCCAGCAGCACCGCGCCGGCGCCGTCGCTCATCTGCGAGGAGTTGCCGGCGGTAACCGTGCCGCCGAACTGGCCGTTGCGGAACACCGGGCGCAGCTTGGCCAGGCCTTCGGCCGAGGAGTCCGGACGCGGGCCTTCGTCGGTGTCGGCAACCTTGTTGCGGGTGATGATGCGCTGGCCGTCGGCCAGGTCCGGCAGGTGCGAGACGATCTCGTACGGGCTGATCTCATCCTTGAACTCGCCGTTCTGGATGGCGGCCATGGCCTTCTGGTGCGAGGCGAGTGCAAAGGCGTCCTGGTCTTCGCGCGAGACCTTCCACTCTTCGGCCACCTTCTCGGCGGTGATGCCCATGCCGTAGGCGATGGCCACGTGGTCGTTGTCGAACACGCTCGGTGCCATCGCGATCTTGTTGCCCATCATCGGCACCATCGACATCGATTCGGTGCCGCCGGCCAGCATCAGGTCGGCGTTACCCAGGCGGATCGCGTCGGCGGCCTGCGCCACGGCCTGCAGGCCGGAGGAGCAGAAGCGGTTCACGGTCTGCGCGGCAATCGTGTTCGGCAGGCCGGCCAGCAGCACGCCGATGCGCGCCACGTTCATGCCCTGCTCGGCTTCCGGCATGGCGCAGCCGATGATCGCGTCATCGATGCGGTTGACGTCCACGCCCGGGGCCTGGGCGACGACGCTGCGCAGCACGTGCGCAAGCATGTCGTCGGGGCGGGTGTTGCGGAACATGCCCTTGGGCGCCTTGCCAACCGGGGTGCGGGTGGCGGCGACGATGTAGGCGTCCTGGATTTGCTTGGTCATTGCGGTGATCTCTCGAATAGGTTTTGTAGAGTCGAGCCATGCTCGACTGCCACAGCAGGTGGTGCCGGCCGCAGCCGGCACCCGCCATCAATCAGTTACGCAGCGGCTTGCCGGTCTTCAGCATGTGCGCGATGCGGGCCTGGGTCTTTTCCTGCTGGGCCAGTTCGACGAAGTGCTTGCGCTCCAGGGTCAGCAGCCACTCTTCGTCCACCAAGGTGCCGCGGTCGACCTTGCCGCCGCACAGCACGGTGGCGATGCGCTCGGCGATCTCGTAGTCGTACGGGCTGATGAAACGGCCTTCCAGCATGTTGACCAGCATCATCTTGAAAGTGGCGATGCCCACGTCACCGGCCACCTGGATGCGGCGTGCCGGCAGCGGCGGGCGGTAACCGGCTTCGGCCAGTGCACGTGCTTCGGCCTTGGCGATGTACAGCGCCTCGTAGCTGTTGAACACCACCTTGTCGGTGCTGCGCAGCAGGCCCAGTTCCTGGGCGTTGACCGCCGAGTTGGACACCTTGGCCATCGCCACGGTCTCGAAGGTCTTCTTCAGTTCGGCGAACACGTCACCGCCCGGGCCGGCCGCCTGCGAGGCACGCACGGCCAGTTCCTTCAGGCCGCCACCAGCCGGCAGCAGGCCGACGCCGGCCTCGACCAGGCCGATGTAGCTTTCCAGGAAGGCCACGGTCTTGGCGCTGTGCATCTGGAACTCGCAGCCGCCACCCAGGGCCAGGCCACGCACAGCGGCCACCACCGGCACCAGCGAGTACTTGATGCGCTGGCTGGTGCGCTGGAAGTTGGCGACCATCTCTTCGAACTGGTCGACCTTGCCGGCCTGCAGCAGGCCGAGCGCACCGGCCAGGTCGGCACCGGCGGAGAAGGGTTCCTTCTGCTGCCAGATCACCAGTCCCTGGAAATCCTTCTCGGCGCGGCTGACGCATTCCTGCAGGCCATCGAGCACCTGGTCGGAGACGGTGTTCATCTTGGTCTTGAAGCTGACCACGGCGATGCCGTCGCCGTCGTGCCACATGCGCAGGCCGTCGTTCTCGAACACGGTCTCGCCCGGCGCGAACTTCTCGCCCAGCAACGGATCCGGGAAGCGCTGGCGCTGGTACACCGGCAGCGCCGAACGCGGCAGCTTGGCGTTGCGCGACGGGCTGTAGCTGCCTTCGGCAGCGTGCACGCCGTCGCGGCCATCGAACACCCAGTCCGGCAGCGGGGCGCTGCTCATGCTCTTGCCGGCGACGATGTCATCGGCGATCCACTGTGCGACCTGCTTCCAGCCGGCGGCCTGCCAGGTTTCAAACGGGCCCAGCGACCAGCCGTAGCCCCAGCGGATGGCCAGGTCGACATCGCGAGCGGTCTCGGCGATGTCCGCCAGGTGGTAGGCGCTGTAATGGAACAGGTCGCGGAAGGTCGCCCACAGGAACTGCGCCTGCGGGTGCTGGCTTTCGCGCAGCTTGGCGAACTTCTCGGCCGGGTTCTTGATCTTCAGGATCTCGACCACTTCCGGTGCGGCGGTGCGGTCGGCCGGGCGGTAGTCCTGCTTTTCCAGGTCGAGAACCACGATGTCCTTGCCGACCTTGCGGAAGATGCCGGCGCCGGTCTTCTGGCCCAGCGCGCCCTTGGAAATCAGCGCGTCCAGCCACTTCGGCGACTTGAAGTACTCATGCCACGGGTCATTCGGCAGGGTGTCGCCCATGGTCTTGATGACGTGGGCCATGGTGTCCAGGCCGACCACGTCGGAGGTGCGGTAGGTGGCCGACTTCGGGCGGCCGACCAGCGGGCCGGTCAGGCCGTCCACTTCATCGAAGCCCAGGCCGAATTCCTGGGTGTGGTGGATGGTGGACAGGATCGAGAACACGCCAATGCGGTTGCCGATGAAGTTCGGGGTGTCCTTGGCGTACACCACGCCCTTGCCCAGGGTGGTGACCAGGAATGCTTCCAGGCCTTCCAGTACGGCGGCGTCGGTGGTGGTGGCCGGGATCAGCTCGGCCAGGTGCATGTAACGCGGCGGGTTGAAGAAATGCACACCGCAGAAGCGGTGGCGCAGCTGCTCCGGCAGCACGTCGGCCAGCTTGTTGATGCCCAGGCCCGAGGTGTTGGAAGCCAGCACCGCGTGGTCGGCCACGAACGGGGCGATCTTCTTGTACAGGTCCTGCTTCCAGTCCATGCGCTCGGCGATGGCCTCGATGATCAGGTCGCAGCCCTTCAGCTGGTCCAGCCCGGACTCGTAGTTGGCCGGGGTGATGGCTTCAGCCAGCGACTTGCTGGCCAGCGGCGCCGGGCTCAGCTTGCCCAGGTTGGCGATCGCCTTCAGCACGATGCCATCGGCCGGACCTTCCTTGGCGGGCAGGTCGAACAGCACGGTGTCGACGCCAGCGTTGGTGAGGTGGGCGGCAATCTGGGCACCCATGACGCCGGCACCCAGCACGGCGGCGCGGCGGACTAGCAGGGAATTGGACATGGTGTAGGGCCTTTGTTGGTCAGCAGTTACTGGGTGGGTCACACCCGGTGGAATCACGGGGAAGCGGGCAGGGCACTGCCGCGTGCGGCGGCGCGGAACCCGGCTTCGGCGAAATGGATCAGTTCATGGGCGGCATGGGCACGATGCGCCGCTTCGGTGACACCTGCGGGTCGCTTGATCAGGCCGAAATCTGCCATGGCGTAGGTGAGCGAACCGGCCAGGAAATCCAGGCGCCAGTACAGCTCTTCCTTGCTCAGGCCCGGCACGCACTCGGCGATGGCCTTGCCGAACGCGCGCAGCACGTGGCCGTAGTGGTCGGACAGGAACTTGCGCAGGTTGTCGTTCTTCTCGGCGTAGGCGCGGGCGATCACCCGCACGAAGGCGCCGCCGCTCTGCCGGTCCTGGGCCATGGCCAGGGCGGGCTCGACGAAGGCGGCCAGCACCGGGCGCAGCTGGCCGGGGTGCTCGCTGCGGGCGCGCTCGAGCTGGGCCAGGCGCACGCTGGTCATCTCGTCCATGCGCCGGCGGAAGACCTCGTTGACCAGGTTTTCCTTGGAGCCGAAGTGGTAGTTGACCGCCGCGATGTTGACGTCGGCCTGGCTGGTGACCTGGCGCAGGGAGGTGCCGGCGAAGCCATGCAGGGCGAACAGCTCCTCGGCGGCGCCGAGGATCCGGTCCTTGGTCGAGAAGTGGGCGGGCTTGGCCATGGGGTGGCGGACCTTAATCAAACGATTGTTTGATACTAGGACCAGACGGGGGCGTATGGCATTTTGCACTGCAGCAAAATGGCGGCGGCGGTCAGAATCCGCTCAGGTGGGTGAATAGGTGGGCCTGAACCTGTAGAGCCGAGCCCACGCTCGGCTGCTTCTCGGACC
>NZ_QETL01000168.1:0-4747 GCF_003105135.1 Stenotrophomonas sp. SPM
CCGGGCGCGCCGCCGAGCGCATGGCTGAAAGCCTGCGCCTGGCCGTGCAGCGCCTGCAGGAAGAAGGCCTGGACCCGGCGCTGTGCGCGGCGCTGCCGAGCACCGGCACCACCCTGCATCGCCTGCTCGGTGTCATTCCCGACTCGCCGCGCTTCCGCCACCACGCCGACAACCCGTTGCCGGTGGACGTGGTGGTGGTGGACGAAGCCTCGATGATCGACCTGCCGCTGATGGCCAAGCTGGTCGATGCCGTCGCCAGCGGCACGCGGCTGATTCTGCTGGGTGACCCGGACCAGCTGCCCTCGGTGGAAGCAGGCGACGTGCTCAGCGCCATCCTGCGTGCCAGCGGCGATGGCAGCGGTACCCGTGCCGATGACGCGCAGGCCCTGCATGGACTGCTGGCCGCGCCGACCCTGCAGCCGCAGGCTGCGCCGCGCGTCTTCGCCGGCCGTCGCGTGCAGCTGCAGCGCGGCTACCGGCAGAGCGATGCCCTGCAGCTGGCGCCATTGGCGCAGGCGGTGCGCGAAGGTGACAGCGGCACCGCGCTGGCCCTGCTGCGCAGCGGCAGCCTGTCCGGGGTCAGCTTCCACGAGAACGACGCCGACCCGCTGCGTGGCCAGCGCGAACACCTGCTTTCGCACTGGCGCACGCTGGCCGAGGCCGAAGACCCGGGCCGTGCGCTGCAGCAGGCCGGCCGCCTGCGCGTGCTGACCGCCCTGCGCGAAGGCCCACAGGGCGCACGCGGGCTCAACAGCCGCATCGAACAGCTGCTGGCCGGCAACACTCCCGGCTACTTCCAGGGCCGCCTGCTGCTGGTGACCGAAAACAGCTACCGCCATCACCTGTTCAACGGTGACATCGGCATCTGCCTGCGCGACACCAGCGGCGCGATGGTGGCCTGGTTCCCCGGCGACACCGCCGATCAGCCCCGCGCCTTCCACCCGGCCGCACTGCCCGCGCACGAGAGCGCGTTCGCGATGACCGTGCACAAGGCACAGGGCTCGGAGTTCGATGAAGTGTGGCTGCAGCTGCCACGGCAGGACAGCCGCGTACTGTCGCGCGAACTGGTCTACACCGGCCTCACCCGTGCGCGCCAGCGCCTGCATGTGGCCGGCAGCGAAGAGGTGCTGGTGGCCGCGTTGAAGCGGCATGCGAGCCGCCTGGGCGGCCTGGCTTGGCGGCTGGGCGCCGAAGCGGGCTCGGATCCCGTTCCCGACGGGAACGGGCTCTGACCCCCATCCACGCATGGCGTGGACCTACCGGCAACTGCGGCTGTTGGTAGGTGTCGACCGTTGGTCGACACACCTGTCAGACATCGATATCCGACCCCGTGCCGACCAACGGTCGGCACCCACCAAAGCAGAGCGCCGTTCCAACAGACGGCAGGAAATTGTCGAAGGCGGGGTGGGTCCGGTTGCGGGGGCGTGAGCGCCATGGATGGGGCGACCGAGCTTACAGGGACGTACTTGCAGCGTCCCCCGCAACCGGACCCACCCCGCCGTCCCACGGATAGCCCGCTGTTGCTTCGGCTTCGGCTTGAAGCTTCTGCAGGTGCAGGGCGCAGCCCTGCCGCCCCCCTCACTCCGCGATCAACACCAGCCCATCCGGGAACACGATCGCCGCTTCATCCGCACTCAGATCGAAGAACCCCACGCCGTGCTTCTCGGCCAGGTCCTGCACGCGCCCGTGCGCGCGCTCCGCCACCGAATAGGCGAATGCGGCGTAGATCACCTCGCGGCCGATACTGTAGTCGGTCAGCCCGGGACGGTCGTCGTCATCGTTGCTCAGCGGGCCGCTCATCGGCGGGAACTCCTGCACCATCTCTGCGAACCACGCCTGCAGCGCCGGGCTGCTCACTGCCGGATCGTCATAGTCGTGGTTCTCGCCCCACTCGGCCTGCTTATCGAACCAGGCGATGAAGGCCGCCGCTTCGCGTGGCGCAGCGCTGGCCTCGAACACCATCATGTCGTAACTCATTGAACCGTCCTGTTGTCGGAGCGAAAGGCCGCCGGGCATGGCCCGGCGCTACCGCGTAGCGATGGTAGCGCCGGGCCGTGCCCGGCGGATCGCATCACACCGACGGTGCTTCGGCGTCCGCCAACCCCGGCGCCAACGCCTTCGCCTCGGGGAACAGCGCGAAGCGCAGGCCGATCAGACCCATCAGCGCCTCGTCGCGCGCCTTGCAGGCGCCTACGCCACCGACCCGGCCCAGCGACGTATCCAGGCGCTCGCGCAGTGCTTCGGCGGCGGCAATCGGCCGGCGTGCGGCAATCTGCCGACGGTAGTGTGCGGCGATCTCTTCCAGGATGTGCTCGACCGCCTCGCGGCTGCGCTCCGGCAGGTCCAGGCGGGCACGGCGCAGCTGCAGGATGTTCAGGCCGATGCGTGCCTCGTTGAGCATGTCCACCGAGGCGATGTCGCTGCCTTCCGGCGTCGCTGCCAGGCGCGGGGCGAGCAGGCCCAGCAGGTCCAGCATGCGTGCGGCGAAGCGCTGGCGGTCCTGCTGGCCGCGCCCTTCGGCGGCCTCGGCCAGCGTGGTCCAGCCCTGCCGCACCAGCCGGCGCGCGGTCCACTCGGCACCCACCGAACGGAACAGGCGGGTCATCACCACCGCGAAGCCAATGCCGATGAACATTGCGATGGACGAGTTGAGGAAGCTCTGGATGTTGGCGCTGTAGGTGTTCTGAAGGCTCAGCAGCGCGGCCAGGTTCACCGTCAGCGGCAGCGCGAACAGCGCGCTCTTGGGGTGGTGCAGCAGCAGGCCCAGCGGCAGGAACGCCACCGCCAGCACGAGTGCCAGCAGGCCGAAGTCATGCACGGCCGGGAACACGCCGAACAGGTACACGCCGGCCACCAGCGAAGCGACGATGGCCCAGACAAGGAACGAGACCATGCTCGGTGCCGGGTCGTCCTGTGCGGCGAAGAACGCGGCCGTCACCGCCGCCATCATCGCGCCGTTGCCGCCACCCTCCCAACCCAGGCCGATCCACAGCACGCAGTAGCTCATCAACGCCACGCCGGCGCTGAGCGCGGAGAACAGCGCCATGCCGTAGTCGACGTGCTTGTCGGTGGCCACCCGCTCGGTACGGATGCGGTAATGGGCGCGGTCCAGCGGCGCGGTGCCGTGGTCGATCGCGTGCTGCAGGGTGCGGCAGTCCTGCCACAGGTCCACCAGCTCCTCCAGGCGCAGCAGCAGGCTGGCCAGCTGCAGGTGCTGCAGGTCGCTGTCCACCTGCGGCTTCAGCGCGCTGATGCGCGCACGCAGGCGGGCGTAGTCGCTGGCACTGGCGGGCGTATCGATCCAGTCGTGGATGTCATCGACCAGCGCCGGCAGGCCCTCGGGCAGCGTCTGTCCCTCGCTGCGCAGCGCGCTCAGGCGGTCGGCAATCGACGACAGCACCGGCAGCAACAGCAGCATGCGCTCGCGCAGGCGTTCCATCGAAACCGCAGAACCCGCATGGCGCGGATCATCGCGGCGCAGGAACTCGATGAGGGCTTCGAACTGCACCAGGTCGGCGGCCAGCCGGTTGCGCGGGGCATGGGCGCGGCCACGCTCGAGGATCTGCCGGCACCACTGCGCGGCATCCTCCATCCAGTTGCCGATGCGGGTGCGCAGCATCGGCTGCACCGAGGCCGGGAACAGCAGCGACGCGGCCAGCACCGCCACCACCGTGCCGAGGATGATCTCCTCGCTGCGCGCCACCACCGTGTCGAAGATGGTTTCCGGCGAGGTCACCGCCGGGAAGCCGATGAAGGCGGTGGTGTAGCCGGCCAGCAGGAACGCGTAGCCGCGCGGGCCACGGTTGAGCAGGGCCAGGAACAGGCAGCCCGCCAGCCAGATCGACATCGCCGCGCTCAGCACCATCGGCGTTTCCACCAGCGCCGGCAGCACCAGCAGGGTGGCCAGGCCGGCCACAAGGGTGCCGACGATGCGGTACACGCCCTTGGCCCGGGTCGGGCCCAGCAGTGGCTGGCTGACGATGTACACCGTGCCCATCGCCCAGTACGGGCGCGACAGGTTGCCGGCCATGGCGATGTACAGCGCGGCCACCGCGGCCAGGTAGGTCTTGATCGAGAACAGCCACGCCTGGCGGTCGGTCAGCGCGTTCATGGCTTACTTCGCCGTGGCCTGCGCGGTGGCCGGGGCCGCCGCCGCGACCGTGGTCTGCCAGCCGCCACCCAGCACCAGGAACAGATGGATCTGGTCGCGCGAGACCTGCGCCTCGGCCGCGGCCAGGGTGGCATCACTGGTCACCAGGCTGCGGTCGGCATCCAGGCTGGACAGGTACGGGGTGCGCCCGGCCTGGTACAGCCGGCGGTTCTGCTCGGCGGCCAGCGCGGCCTGCTGCTGGGCTTCGCGCAGCGACTGCAGGCGGCGCAGGTCCTGCGCGTAGCGGTCCAGCGCGGTCTGCGTCTCGCGCAGGGCCTGCAGCACCGCATGGTCGAACTCGGCCAGCGCGGCGTCGGCACCGGCCTCGGCGGCGTGGATGCGGGCGTGGGTGCCCGAGGACGGCAGCGTCCACGAGATCAGCGGGCCGATCGACCACTGCTGGGTCATCGGCTGGCCGAAGTCCTCCAGCAGGCCGGCGGCACCCAGCGAGGCACCCAGACGGATGTCCGGGTACAGCTCGGCGGTGGCCACGCCGATGCGTGCGGTGGCCGAGGCCAGCTTGCGCTCGGCCTGGCGGATGTCGGGGCGACGCTGCAGCAGGGCGCGGCCATCACCCACCGGCAGCGGCTGGGCCAG
>NZ_QETL01000169.1:0-4744 GCF_003105135.1 Stenotrophomonas sp. SPM
CCGGCAACATGCGCACGGCCACCTGCAGCTCGTCGCGTGCGGCGCGCGCGATGGCCAGATGGCCCAGGTGCACCGGATCGAAGGTGCCCCCGTAATAGATCCGCAGGCTCATCACTCAGGCGCGCGCGAGCAGGCGCACGGCACGGGCCTCGGACACCGCCACCAGCAGGCGCTCCAGCGCCAGCCAGGCGTCACCGTCGGCACGCCCCTTGGCGATGCGGTCGACCAGGCCGGCCTCGGCCACGAATCGTTCCCAGCGCTTGCCTTCCGGATGCCGCTGCAGCGCGCGCTTGTACGGCGCCTGCCGCGATTCCCAGATGCCGCGCGATTTCATTTCAGCGGCGAGGTTGCCGCCACGGGCCTGCACCCGTGCCAGGCCGGCGCCGGCCAGCAGTTCGCGGATGACGATCGGCATCAGCGCGGCCACGGCCTCGCCTTCGCCACGCAGGCCCGCCAGCATGCGCAGCACCGCCTGCGGCTGGCCCGAGAAGGTCGCTTCGACCAGACGGAACACGTCGTAGCGGGCGGCATCGGCCACCAGCGACTCCATCCGTTCCACGTCCAGCGGCTGGCCGTCGGCCAGCAGGGCCAGCTTGTCGATTTCCTGCGCGGCAGCCAGCAGGTTGCCTTCCACGCGCTCGGCCAGGCGCTGCACCGCGGCACCGTCGGCACGCAGGCCCTTGCTGCGCAGGCGGCGCTCGATCCAGTCCGGCAGTTCGTGCGGCTTGATCGCCCAGGCCACCGACAGCACGCCGACGCGGTTGACCGCCTCGGCCCACTTGCCCTGGTGGGCCTTGCTCCATTCGTTGGCGGTGATCAGCAGCACCACGTCCGGCGCCGGGTCGGCGCAGAACCGGCTGATGACCTCGGCGCCGTCCTTGCCCGGCTTGCCGCTGGGCAGGCGCACTTCCACCAGGCGCCGCGCACTGAACAGGCTGGGCGCGTTGAAGCTGGCGTCGAGCTGGTTCCAGTCGAAGTCGCGGCCGTCGGCGTCGAACACCTCGCGCTCGTCGACGCCGCTGGCACGGGCGCGTGCGCGTACCGCATCAGCGGCTTCAAGCACGCGCAGGGTTTCCGGGCCGGCGATCAGGTATACCGGCGCCAGCGCGGTGTCACCGCCCTGGCTGGCCAGCTGCTCCGGTCGCAGTTCCATCGTGGACGGCAGCTCAGGGCTTGACCGGCGCCGGCGTCGTCGCCGGTTCGCCATTGGTGGTCACGCCCGGCTTCGGCGCGGACAGGCTGCCACCGCGTTCCAGTTCGGCACGCACCACGCTGTCGATGCGGCGGATGATCGAGGCGGACATTTCCCGGCGCAGTTCGTCGGCCAGGATCTCGCGTTCGGTGGTGGTACCGGTGGCGTCGGTCGGCGGCGACACGTAGTCGCGCGACAGTTCGATCACCTGCTGCGGCACTAGCTCGCTGCCATCCTCGCGGCGGAAGATGAAGATGACCGCGTAGCGCAGGCTGTATTCCTGCGCACGGCCCTGTGCATCGATGGCGATGGGCAGGTCACCCCAGCGCTCGGACAGCACCTGCAGCTGTGCTGCCGGATCCTTGCTGTCCTCGTCGGCCAGCTTCGCACCGGATGCCAGCAGGCTGCGGTTCAACAGCTTGACCAGCTCGCTGTAGGGCGCGGTGGACACCACCTTCACCGGGGCGGTGTCGGTCGGCAGCATCAACTTGTTGCGCAGGTGGAAGCCACAGCCGGCAAGGCCGAGGGCAAGGACGAGGGCAAGCAGAATTCGGGTCATGGGAACAGTCTGGCGGAGCCGGGCGATCACGGCAACAGACAGCGTGCCCGAGGACGCGTGAACGCAGGGCCATCGGCCGATGGCCGTGGCGACAACGCACCGGCCGCCTGGGCGGCGGCCGGTGCCGGGTACATCAGGCAGCGACGATGTTCACGATCTTGCCGGGGACGATGATGATCTTGCGCACCGTCAGGCCTTCCATGAACTTGGCGGTGTTCGGCTCGGCCAGGGCCAGTGCCTCCACCTGCTCGCGCGCGGCATCGGCAGCCACATCGATCGTGCCACGCAGCTTGCCGTTGACCTGCACGGCCAGGGTCAGCGCATCACGCACCAGCGCGGCACTGTCGGCCTGCGGGAACGGCTGGTCTTCCAGCAGCGTCTGGCCGTGGCCCAGCACCTGCCACAGGGCGTGGCTGGCGTGCGGGGTGATCGGATTCAGCAGCAGCACGACGGCCTGCAGCGCTTCCTGGCGCACCGCACGACCCTGCTCGCTGGCGTCCTCGAACCTGGCCAATGCGTTCATCAGCTCCATCACCGCGGCAATGGCGGTGTTGAAGCTGTGGCGGCGGCCGTAGTCGTCACCGACCTTGCCGATGGTCTCGTGGGTCTTGCGGCGCAGTGCCTTCTGGTTGGCATCCAGCGCGGCCACGTCCAGCGCCGGCGCGGCGCCGTCGGCGGCGTGCTTGTGCACCTGGGCCCACAGGCGGCGCAGGAAGCGGGCCATGCCGTCCACGCCGGCCTCGTTCCACTCCAGCGACTGCTCCGGCGGTGCGGCGAACATCGAGAACAGGCGCACGGTGTCGGCGCCGTACTTGCCGACCATCGCCTGCGGGTCCACGCCGTTGTTCTTCGACTTGGACATTTTCTCGGTGCCACCGACCACCACCGGCTGGCCGTCGGCGATCAGGGTGGCGCCGGTGATGCGGCCGCGCTCGTCGCGCTGCACGTCCACGTCGGCCGGGTTGATCCAGTCCTTCGAGCCGTCCGGATTCGGGCGGTAGTAGGTCTCGGCGATCACCATGCCCTGGCACAGCAGGTTGCGCGCCGGTTCGTTGCTGTCCACCATCCGCGCGTCACGCAGCAGCTTGTGGTAGAAGCGGAAATACATCAGGTGCAGGATCGCGTGCTCGATGCCACCGATGTACTGGTCCACCGGCAGCCAGTAGTTGCCGCGCTTGTCGACGGCATCACGGGCACCCGGCGAGGTGTAACGGGCGTAGTACCAGCTCGACTCCATGAAGGTGTCGAAGGTGTCGGTCTCGCGCTCGGCCGCGCCGCCGCAATCCGGGCAGGTGGTCTTGCGCCATTCCGGATCGGTCTTGATCGGCGAACCGGTGCCCGAGAACGCCACGTCCTCCGGCAGCACCACCGGCAGCTGTTCTTCCGGCACCGGCACCGCGCCGCACTTGGCGCAGTAGATCACCGGAATCGGGCAGCCCCAGTAACGCTGGCGGCTCACGCCCCAGTCGCGCAGGCGGTAGTTGACGCGGCGCTGGCCCTGGGCCTTGCGCTCGAATCGTTCGGCCAGCGCTTCGAAGGCGCCCTGGAAGTCCAGGCCGTCGAATTCGGCCGAGTTGACCAGTTCGGTCTGGCGGCTCTTGTCGCTGTACCAGTCCTGCCAGCGGGTGGCGTCCCAAGTGCGCTCATCGTCGTTGCGCGCATCCTTCAGGGCGATGACCTGCACGATCGGCAGGCCATACTTGTTGGCCACCTCGTTGTCGCGCTGGTCGTGGCCGGGAACCGCCATCACCGCGCCGGTGCCGTAGCCCATCAGCACGAAGTTGGCGACCCACACCGGCACCTGCTCGCCGGTGACCGGATGCACGGCGCGCAGGCCGGTATCCATGCCGCGCTTTTCCTGGGTTTCCAGTTCGGCTTCGGACACGCCGCCCTGCTTAAGGTCGGCCAGCATCGCGGCCAGTTCCGGGTTGTTCTTCGCGGCGTGCAGCGCCAGCGGGTGCTCGGCGGCGATCGACACGAAGGTCACGCCCATCACCGTGTCCGGGCGGGTGGTGAACACGCGCAGCGGGTCCAGCGCGCTGCCGTCGACATCGCGCACGTCGAACTGGATTTCCAGGCCTTCGGAACGGCCGATCCAGTTGCGCTGCATGGTCTTGACCGATTCCGGCCAGCCGTCCAGCTCATCCAGGCCGTCCAGCAGTTCCTGGGCGTAATCGGTGATGCGCAGGAACCACTGCGGGATCTCGCGCTTCTCGACCAGGGCACCGGAGCGCCAGCCGCGGCCGTCGATGACCTGCTCGTTGGCCAGCACGGTCTGATCGACCGGGTCCCAGTTCACCACCGCGTTGCGGCGGTAGGCCAGGCCCTTGCGCATCAGGCGGGTGAACATGCGCTGCTCGTGGACGTAATAGTCCGGGCGGCAGGTGGCGAACTCGCGCGACCAGTCGATGGCATAGCCCAGCGACTGCAGCTGGCTGCGCATGTGGTCGATGTTCTTGTAGGTCCACGCCGCCGGCGCGGTCTTGTTCTTGATCGCGGCGTTTTCCGCCGGCAGGCCGAACGCGTCCCAGCCCATCGGCTGCAGGACGTTGTGGCCGGTCATGCGCTTGTAGCGGCTGATCACGTCGCCGATCGTGTAGTTGCGCACATGACCCATGTGCAGCGCGCCGGACGGGTACGGAAGCATCGACAGGCAGTAGTACTTCGGCTTGTCCGAGGTCTCGTCGACCTCGAAGGCGCGGGTGGCATCCCAGAAGCTCTGGGCGGCGGATTCAACCTGCTGCGGGTCGTAAACGTTGGGTTCGGCGCTGGTCATGTAACACGCGGTTGCGGCGGCAAAGCGGTACAGCGTACCGCAGTGCGGCAAACGTCTCCAATCCCGGGCCGGAAAGCCCGGCGCGACGGTGGCCCGGCCGCCGTCTCAGCGCGCCCGCGACAGAGGGAGGGCCAGCGCCAGCCAGGCCGCCCAGCAGGCAAAGGCCAGCCGCTGCGCCAGCGGCGCCGCCAGCACGCCCTGCAGGGCGAAGGCGGCC
>NZ_QETL01000170.1:0-4726 GCF_003105135.1 Stenotrophomonas sp. SPM
ACCGGAAAACGGCTCCGACCCCTTGTTCGAACACGTCTTTGAACGGAAACATTCCGTTGCCGGGACGTAACGCGGGCATGGCATGCGCGGGTGTACTCTGCTTCCATGATGGCCACGACAGTCGGGCAACAACAGCTGGCCGCCGCGCGTGCTGCGTTCGCGGAAGGCGATGTGCAGTCCTTGGCGGTGTTGCCGCTGCCGCTGCAGCACTCCTGGCAGCGTTCGCGCGCGGCCGGGGTGCAGCCGGGTCAGGAGCCTTACTACCCGCCGCTGCAGGGCGATGGCCTGCGCCTGCGCGATCCCGAAGACCGCCGCCTCGCGCGCTGTGTGCAGCCCGAACTGGAACAGCTGTGGGCCGCCTTCGGTGGGCGTGGCTGGACCATGTTCTGCGCCAACCGTGAGGGCCTGGTCATCGCGCAGCAGGCGCATGGCCTGGAGGATGCGCCACTGCTGCGGCCGATCCAGGTCGGGCGGCGGCTGGGCGAGGCCGAGATCGGCACCACGGCACCAGCGGTCAGCCTGGCCGATGACATGCCCGCGCTGGTGCGTGGCAACGAACATTACCTGCAGCGCTTCGCGCCGGTGTTCTGCCTCAGCGAACCGCTGCACGACCTCGATGGCCAGGTCTGCGGGGCGATCGACATCACCGGGCTGGGCGAGCGTGATCCGGCGCTGCTGCAGGGCTACTTCCGGCAGGCCGCGCTGGCCAGCGAGAACCGTTTGTTCCAAGGGCTGGCCGATGTGCACCTGCTGGCCGTGCAGCACGATCCGCGCTGGCTGGCCACGCCGCTGCAGGGGCTGTTGGCGGTGCAGGATGATTGCCAGCTGCGCGCCGCCAACCGCGTGGCACGCCGCCTGCTGGGCCTGCCGCGCCGCGGGCCGTTGCCTCTGCTGTCGATGGAGACGGTGTTTGCCGGTGCCAGTGCCGCGCAACGGCGCCGGCTGCTGCAACCGGGACCTGCACACCGGGTGCGGCTGGGCGAGGGCAGTGCGGTCTACCTGCAGCACCTGCGCGCACCGCGTGGGCCCCGCACGCGGGTGGTGGCAGCACCGATGACCGTGGCCGACGTTCCATTGCGCCAGCAGCAGCGTGAAGCCGCACGGCGTGCGGCGCAGGCGGCCGAAGGCAATCTCAGCCTGGCCGCCCGCCAGCTGGGTATCTCACGCACCACGCTGTACAAGCTGCTGCGCGATTAGGCGGGCGGTACGCCGGGCATAGCCCGGCGCTACCGCTGCAGCGTACAGCCCGGGGCGCGCCGGTCATCCATCGCGCGACACCCCGGTAGCGCCGGGCCATGCCCGGCGGCATCCATCAGTCGCGGAAGTTGTTGAACTGCAGCGGCAGCTCGAACTTGCCGGCCTTCAGCACCGCGATGGCGTCCTGCAGGTCGTCGCGCTTCTTGCCCTGCACGCGCAGCTTGTCGCCGTTGATCTGGCTTTCGACCTTCAGCTTTGCTTCCTTCAGGGCAGCGGCGATCTTCTTGGCGATCTTCTGCTCGATGCCCTGCTTGACGGTAATCTTCTGCCGGGCCTGGGCCAGGTTGGTCTCGATGTCGCCAAACTCCAGGCTCAGCACGTCGATGCCGCGCGCGGCCAGGCGGGCACGCAGGATGTCGTTCATCTGCTTGAGCTGGAACTCGGTCGGCGCGGTCTGGTTGATGACATCGCCCTCGCGCTCGAACTTGGCGTCCACGCCCTTGAAGTCGAAGCGGGTGGCCAGTTCGCGGTTGGCCTGGTCGATGGCGTTGGTCAGTTCGTGGGTGTCGACTTCGGACACGACGTCGAAGGAAGGCATGGGCGTGGCTCCGCGGAATTCAGTGGCCACCATTCTATCGCGGCACCCGTGCCCGGCGCCCGGCGGGGCACGCGGTCGGCGATAATGGGCCATGAACGCGCAACGCTCCCCTTCGCGCGCGGTGACCTGGATGGTCGCCGCCGTGGCCTGCTTCTCGCTGATGGACGCCGGCATGAAACAGCTGTCGGCCAGCTATCCCTCGCTGGAAGTCACCTTCCTGCGTGGCGCGGCTTCGCTGCCCTTCGTGCTGGTCTGGGTGCTGGCCAGTGCCGGCCCGCGCTCGCTCATTCCGCGCCGCTGGGGCCTGCACCTGCTGCGCGGCGGCCTGGGCATGGCGATGATCGGCTGCTTCGTATACGCATTGCGCGACCTGCCGCTGTCCACCGCCTACAGCATCTACTTCGTGGCCCCGCTGCTGATCGCGGCGCTGTCGGTGCCGCTGCTGGGCGAGCGGGTCGGACCGCGGCGCTGGGTGGCCATCGGCGTTGGCCTGCTGGGCGTGATCGTGGTGCTGCGCCCCGGCGTGGATGGCTTCATTTCCATTCCCGGCCTGATGGTGCTGGCCGCCGCCACCGCCTACGCCATCGCCGCCATCACGGTCAGCCTGCTGACCCGCACCGACACCTCGCAGTCGATGGTGGTCTGGTTCCTGGTCATCATGGCCATCGGTGCCGGCCTGCTGGCGCTGCCGGGCTGGGTGCCGCTGCAGCTGGCGCATGCGCCGCTGATCGCCGGCATGGGCCTGGCCGGCGCGCTCGGCCAGATCGCCCTGACCCGCGCCTTCCAGCTGGGCGAGGCGTCGATGATCGCGCCGCTGGAGTACAGCGGCCTGGTCTGGGTGATCGGTTGGGACCTGGCCTTCTGGGGCCAGCTGCCGGATGGCTATACCTGGGCTGGCGCGGCAATCATCGTGGCCTCGGGCCTTTATCTGCTGCACCGCGAGCGCCTGAACCGGGTGCAGCCGCCGAAACCGCTGGACCATCCCTGAGCCTGGGGGTAGTGCCGGCCGCTGGCCGACAATCCCTTGCGCTGGCAGGATCGCTGCGGTTGCCGGCCAGCGGCCGGCACTACCGGTTGCGAGGCTTCACGGCATCCTTAGAACCAAAAGGAATAACATTCTGGCCCAAGGCGCAGGCGCGCAACCGCCGGCGCTGGTAGGCTGCACGCCCCTTCCATCGCCCTGCCGGTGAGCCACGCCCGTGATCGAGTTCCAGCGCCTGCACAAATCCTATGCCGTTGCCGGCCGCCAAGTGAGCGCGCTGCAACCGCTGGACCTGACCATCGAGGCCGGCGAAGTGTTCGGCATCATCGGCCATTCCGGCGCGGGCAAGTCGACCCTGATCCGCATGATCAACCGCCTGGAAGAACCCAGTGGCGGGCGCCTGCTGATCGGCGGCGAGGACATCACCGCGCTGGATGCCGACGGGCTGCGCGCGCTGCGCCGGCGCATCGGCATGATTTTCCAGCACTTCAACCTGCTGTCCTCGCGCACCGTGGCCGGCAACGTCGCCTTCCCGCTGGAACTGGCCGGCGTGGCCAGGGCCGAGATCGACGCGCGCGTGGCCGAGCTGCTGCAGACCGTCGGCCTGCAGGACCACGCGGCGAAGTATCCGGCGCAGCTGTCCGGCGGCCAGAAGCAGCGCGTGGGCATCGCCCGTGCGTTGGCCACCCGCCCGCAGATCCTGCTGTGCGACGAAGCCACCAGTGCGCTCGACCCGCAGACCACGGCCTCGGTGCTGTCGCTGCTGTCGAAGATCAACCGCGAGCTGGGCCTGACCATCGTGCTGATCACCCACGAGATGGATGTCATCCGCCGCGTCTGCGACCGCGTGGCCGTGCTTGATGCCGGCCAGCTGGTGGAAACCGGCCCGGTCACCCAGGTGTTCCTGCACCCGCAGCACCCGACCACGCGCCGTTTCGTCAGCGAATCGGAGCATGTGGACGAGGGCACGCTGCACCGCGATTTCGACGTGGTCGGTGGCCGCATCGTGCGCCTGACCTTCCTCGGCGGCGATACCTACGAACCGCTGCTGGGCAGCGTGGCGCGGCAGACCGGCGTCGACTACAACATCCTGTCCGGCCGCATCGACCGGATCAAGGACACCCCTTATGGCCAGCTGGTGGTCGCCCTGGTGGGCGGTGACCAGTCCGCCGCGCAGGCCGCGTTCGTGGCCGCCGGCGTGCACGTTGAGGAACTGCGTCGATGATCGTCGCTACTGCTGAAGGCTTCTTCCGCCACCTGGATGCGGACAAGTGGGTGGATATCGGCAAGGCCACCGTCGAGACGCTGCTGATGATGGCCGGCTCGCTGCCGCTGACCCTGGCCATCGGCCTGCCGATGGGCGTGCTGCTGTACGTGTTTGGCGCGCCGCAGATGAAGCGTCGTCCGTTTGCCTACGGCGTACTGGCGATCGTGGTGAACCTGCTGCGTTCGGTGCCCTTCATCATCCTGATGGTGGTGCTGATTCCGGTGTCGCTGTGGCTGATGGGCCAGTCGATCGGCGTGCTCGGCACGCTGCCGGCGCTGGTGATCGGCGCGGCACCGTTCTATGCGCGCCTGGTCGAGACCGCGCTGCGCGAAGTGGACCGTGGCGTGGTCGAGGCCGCGCAGTCGATGGGTGCCACCACCTGGCAGCTGGTTACCCGGGTGCTGCTGCCTGAAGCGCGGCCGGGCCTGATTGCCGCCGCCACGGTCACCACCGTCGCCCTGGTCGGCTTCACTGCCATGGGCGGCGCGATCGGTTCCGGCGGCCTGGGTGACCTGGCCCTGCGCGAAGGCTACCAGCGCAACCGCACCGACGTGGCCCTGGTCACCGTGGTGGTTCTGCTGATCCTGGTGCAGCTGCTGCAGATGCTCGGCGACCGCCTGGTCGCGCATTACACCCGCAAGTAACCCGACCCATGTAGTGCCGGCCGCTGGCCGGCAACGAT
>NZ_QETL01000171.1:0-4682 GCF_003105135.1 Stenotrophomonas sp. SPM
AGCCATGCTCGACTGCTGCCTGCCACAGCAGTCGAGCATGGCTCGACTCTACAACGGCGCAGAGAAGTCGAGCATGGCTCGACTCTACAATGGCGCAGAGGAGCCGAGCATGGGCTCGGCTCTACAACGGCACAGCGTAGTCGAGCATGGCTCAACTCTACAGAGGCGGGCGTCAGGCCACGTAGACGGTCTTGATGTTCATGAACTCATGGATGCCGTGGTCGGCCAGCTCGCGGCCGAAGCCCGATTCCTTGCTGCCGCCGAACGGCAGCCGCGCATCACTCTTGACGATGGCATTGACGAACGCCGCGCCGCATTCCATACGCTGTGCGAAACGCTCGCCGCGCACCACGTCGCCGGTCCACACGCTGCCGCCCAGGCCGAAACGGGTGTCGTTGGCCACGCGCAGCGCCTCGGCTTCATCCTTGACCCGGATCACCGCCGCCACCGGCCCGAACAGTTCCTCGTCGTAGGCCGGCATGCCCGGTCCCACCTGGTCGAGGACGGTGGCCGGATAGCCCGCGTGGGTTCCGGCAATCGGCTCACCGCCCATCAGGACGCGCGCGCCCTTGGCCACGCTGGCCTGCACCTGCTTGTGCAGCTCGTCGCGCAGGTCTGCACGGGCCATCGGTGCCAGCGTGGTGGTGCCGTCGTTGGGATCACCGTACTGGCGCTGGCCAGCGGCGTCGACGAAGCGCTGGGTGAATGCATCGGCCGCCGCCTCGACCACGATGAAGCGCTTGGCCGCGATGCAGGTCTGCCCGCTGTTGTCGAAGCGCGACTTCACGGCCGCGGCCACGGTCTTGTCCAGGTCGGCATCCTCGAGCACCACGAAGGCATCGCTGCCGCCCAGCTCCATCACCGATTTCTTCAGCTGGCTGCCGGCATTCGAGGCGATCGAGCGCCCTGCCCGCTCGCTGCCGGTCAGGGTCACCGCCTTCACCCGCGCATCGCGCAGCACCTCGGCGGCCTGGTCGTTGTCGATGTGCAGCACGTCGAACACACCCGCCGGCAGGCCACCGTCACGGCACACCGCCAGGATCAGGTCGGCACACTGCGGTACGTTGCTGGCGTGCTTGAGCAGGGCCACGTTGCCGGCCATGAAGGCCGGGGCGAGGAAACGGAACACCTGCCAGATCGGGAAATTCCACGGCATCACCGCGAACACGCAGCCGATCGGCTCATAGCGCACGTAGCTGCGCTGCGCCTCGGTGTCGATGATCTGCGGCTTCAGGTAATCCGCAGCGTGGTCGGCGTAGAACTCGCAGGCGGCCGCGCATTTTTCGACCTCGGCCAAGGCCTCGACCTTCAGTTTGCCCATCTCGCCGGTCATCGCCCGCTGCAGGTCGTCGCGGCGTGCGCGCAGCTGCGCGGCGATCTGGCGCAGGATGGCACCGCGGTCCTGCAGAGAACGATCTGCCCAGCCTGGAAACGCATCGGCGGCGGCCTGCAGGCGCTGCTCGATGTTGGCAGCGCCCATCAGTTCATGGCGGTAGGTCACCTGGCCGGTGGCCGGGTTGACGATCTCGACAGTCATGGGGGATCTCCTTCTGGAAGACCCCCATTGTGCGCCGCCGGCCGTGAGCCGGATGTGGCTGCGGCCTCAGCCGTTGTCCTGGCGGGCCAGCTGCAGGTCGCGCTGGCGCCGCTTCTCGGCACGCGCGTTGATGTACCAGCCGATCACCGCGGCCACCGAAACCGCCGACACCAGCAGGGTCGCCAGCGCGTTGATCTTCGGACTGATGCCCATGCGCACCGAGGCGAACACCTTCATCGGCAGGGTGGTCGAGCCCGGCGTGGCAACGAAGCTGGCCACCACCACGTCATCCAGCGACAGCGTGAAGGCCAGCAGCCAGCCCGCCACCAGTGCCGGGGCGATGATCGGCAACGTGATGCGGCCGAACACGGTCAGGCGGCTGGCGCCGAGATCCATCGCCGCTTCTTCCAGCGAGAGATCCATTTCCTGCAGGCGCGAGGACACCACCACGGTGACGAAGCACAGGGTGAAGGTGACGTGGGCGATCCAGATCGTGGCCAGGCTGCGTGCCGGGAAGCCGGGAATGGCGCCCATCGAGGCCAGCAGGGCCATCAGCGAGAAGCCGAGGATCACATCGGGCATCACCAGCGGCGCGGTGACCAGCGCACCGAACACCTGCTTGCCGCGGAAGCGGCGGAAGCGGGTCATCACCATCGCCGCCAGCGTGCCCAGCACGGTCGCGGTGCAGGCGGTCCAGAACGCCACCACCAGGCTGGTCCACATGGCGTCCATCAGCGCGCGGTCGGCGAACAGGTCGCTGTAGGCGCGGGTGGAGAACCCGGCCCAGACCATCGCCAGCCGCGAGCTGTTGAACGAATAGAACATCAGCAGCAGGATCGGCAGGTACAGGAAGGCGAAACCGAGCAGCAGCACGCCCAGGCCCAGGCCCTTTGCGCTACGCGGGCTCATGCCTGCTTCCCTTCCAGCAGGCGCTGCTGGGAACGGTTGAACCACAGGATGGGCACCAGCAGCAGCAGGATCATCGCCACCGCCATCGCCGAAGCACCCGGCCAGTTGCGGTTGTTGAAGAACTCGTTCCACAGCTGGCGGCCGACCATCAGCGTTTCCGAGCCGCCGAGCATTTCCGGAATCACGAATTCACCCACCGCCGGGATCATCACCAGCATGCAGCCGGCGATGATGCCCGCCTTTGACAACGGCAGGGTGATGCGCAGGAATGCCTGCCACGGCTTGGCGCCGAGGTCGTAGGCCGCTTCCAGCAGGCGATGGTCATGCTTGACCAGGTTGGCGTACAGCGGCAGCACCATGAACGGCAGGTAGCAGTACACGATGCCGATATAGGCCGCAGTCGGTGTGTCGATCAGCTGCAGCTTGGGCAGGCCCATGCGGGTCATCAGCGATTGCAGGCCGGTGAACTGCAGGAACTGGTCGAGCAGGCCGTTGCGGTCCAGGATCGCCTTCCATGCATACACGCGGATCAGGAACGAGGTCCACGACGGCAGAACCACCAGCATCATCGCCACGTTGCGCGCGGCCGGCGACAGGCGCGCGATGGCATAGGCCATCGGGTAGGCGATCACCAGGGTGAGGAAGGTGGAGATTGCCGCGATCTTGATCGAGCTCAGGAACGCCTGGGCGTAGATCGAATCGCGGAACAGCGCCAGGTAATTCTCGAGGTTGAGCTTGAGCGAGAACGCGCCATCGACGTACTGCAGCAGCCAGGTGTACGGCGGCGAGCCGACCCGGCTGTGCGAAAAACTGATCATCAGCACGATCAGGAACGGCACCGCGAAGAACAGCAGCAGCCACAGGTAGGGAATGCCGATGACCGTGGCACGCGTGCCCGGCAGCCAGCGCTTCAGGCCTGCCCCGCTCATGAGGTCAGCACCACGCCGTCGTTGTCGCGCCAGTGCACCCACACTTCATCGCCCCAGGTCAGGCCATCGCTGGCCCAGCGCTGCGAGTTGGCGAAGTTGGCCAGCACCTTGGCGCCGCTGGGCAGGCGTACGTGGTAGACCGAGTGGCTGCCGAAATAGGCGATGTCCTCGATCACGCCCTGCGCCTTGTTGGTCGGCGCTTCCGGTTCGTCCTTGCCGATCATCACCTTTTCCGGGCGCAGCGCGAACGCGACCGGCTGCCCTTCGTAGCAGGTGATGCCGTGGGCGATGTAGACCGGTGCGGGGAACAGCGGCGAGCGCACGGTCACGTACTCTGGCAGGTCCTCGTCGATGACACCCTCAAACAGGTTGACTGAGCCGATGAAGCCGGCGACGAAGCGGTTGGCCGGCTGCTCGTAGACCTCATCGGGCTTGCCGACCTGCTGGATCCAGCCGGCATCCATCACCGCGATGCGGGTGGCCATGGTCATGGCCTCTTCCTGGTCGTGGGTGACCATCACGCAGGTCACGCCCGACGATTCGATGATGCTGACCAGTTCCAGCTGCATCTGCGAGCGCAGCTTCTTGTCCAGCGCGCCCATCGGTTCGTCCAGCAGCAGCAGCTTCGGCCCCTTGGCCAGCGACCGCGCCAGCGCCACGCGCTGCTGCTGGCCACCGGAGAGCTGGTGCGGCTTGCGCTTGCCCAGGTGGGCCATCTGCACCAGGTCGAGCATCTCGCCCACGCGCCGGCTGATCGCGTCCTTGGCCAGACCGTCCTGCTTAAGGCCGAAGGCGATGTTCTGCTCGACCGTCATGTGCGGGAACAGGGCGTAGGACTGGAACATCATGTTGACCGGCCGCTGGTACGGCGGCAGCGCGTCCAGGCGCTGGCCATCGAGGATGATGCTGCCCTTGGTGGGCGTCTCGAAGCCGCCCAGGCAGCGCAGCAGGGTCGATTTGCCGCTGCCCGAGCCACCGAGCAGGGCGAAGATCTCACCCTTGCGAACGTCAAGGTTGACGTCGTCGACGGCGACGAAGCCATCAAATTCCTTGCGCAGGTCACGAATGGAGAGATAGCCGGACGCACCGTTCGCATCGACGACGGCGGCTTCCGGCTGGGCTTCAACGGGCATGGGGGCTCCGGGAGCGGGCGGTGGACAGCGGTGGCCATTCTACCGGCCGGGGGGCGATGACGGTATGACAGGCTGTGGCGGGCGGGTGTCTGGCCGCTGCGCTCGCCGGGCATGGCCCGGCGCTACCAGGGTGCGCGGCGGCGTCAACGGTTCCGGGTGGCATCGTTCTGGTAG
>NZ_QETL01000172.1:0-4500 GCF_003105135.1 Stenotrophomonas sp. SPM
CGGTGCTGCAGCCGCAGCCGCAGCCGCAGCCGCCGGAACCGGCTTGCCTTCCAGGGCCGCCTGCGCGCGCTGCGCCTCGGCCTTGGCCCGGCGCAGTTCTTCGGCACGCGTGCTGGCGGCCAGTTCGGCGTCGGACATCTCGACTTCCTTGCCCGGCAGCAGGGTGTAGAAGTCGTACTGCGTGGCCGCCGGCTTGGCCGGTTCAGCGGGCTTCGGCGTGGCCGGCGCTTCCGCCGGCTGGCTGCCGACATCGCTGTCGGCATCGGCAACCGGGGCCGGCTGCGCGTTCGGGTTCGGCTGCGGGCCGGCGCGCAGGAAGCCATCGCCTTCGCCCTTGAACAGGTTCGGCGCCGCCAGGAACACCACTGCGGCAATGGCCACACCAGCGACCAGCCACACCCATCCCGGGGTGCCCTGGCTGCTGCTGTTGCGTCGTGCCTGGCTTTTGCCGCGTCGTGCTGCCATGTGTACTGCGTCTCCTGAAACTTACATTTTTTCCGGGGCGCTGACGCCCAGGAGGTCGAGGCCATTGGCCAGTACCTGGCGCGCGGCGCAGGCCAGGGTCAGCTTGGCATTGCGGTCGGTGGCGTCGTCCACCAGCACCGGCGTCCCGTGATACCACGTGTGGAAGGCGTGCGCCAATTCACGCAGGTACTGCGCCACCAGGTGCGGTTCCAGCGCCACGCCCGCCGCTTCGACCACTTCCGGGTACCGCGAGATTTCGTTCATCAGCAGCAGCGAGGCGTCGTCGGCCAGGCGGCCGAGGTTGCCCAGCCCGTTGCCCTGGTCGTACACCAGGCCCTTCTCCTGCGCCTGGCGCAGCAGGCTGCAGACGCGGGCGTGCGCGTACTGCACGTAGAACACCGGGTTGTCGTTGCTCTGCTGGCGGGCCAGGTCGATGTCGAAGGTCAGCTGCGAATCGGGCTTGCGCGCGATCAGGAACCAGCGGGTGGCATCGCGGCCGGCTTCCTCGATCAGGTCGCGCAGGGTGAAGTAGCTGCCAGCACGCTTGGACAGCTTCACTTCCTCGCCGCCGCGCATGACGGTGACCATCTGGTGCAGCACGTATTCCGGCCAGCCCTGCGGGATGCCCACTTCCATCGCCTGCAGGCCGGCGCGCACGCGGGCCAGCGAACCGTGGTGGTCGGCGCCCAGCTCGGTGATCGCGCGCTCGTAGCCACGCTGCCACTTGGACAGGTGGTAGGCCACGTCCGGCACGAAGTAGGTAAAGGTGCCGTCGGACTTGCGCATCACGCGGTCCTTGTCGTCACCGAAGTCGGTGCTGCGCAGCCACAGCGCACCGCCTTCCTCGTAGGTGTGGCCCGAGGCCTGCAGCTTGGCGACCGCTTCGGCCACCTTGCCATCGGCGTACAGCGAGCTTTCCAGGAAGTAGATGTCGAAGTCGACGCCGAACGCGGCCAGGTCCAAGTTCTGCTCGTTGCGCAGGTAGGCCACGGCGAAGCGGCGGATCGCGGTCATGTCGTCCGGATCCTTGGCGCCGACCACCATGGTGCCTTCCAGGTCGACGCTGGCGCCGGCCAGGTAGGCACGGGCCACGTCGGCGATGTACTCACCGCGGTAGCCACCTTCCGGCCAACCGTCCTGGTCCGGGGCGATGCCCTTGATGCGCGCCTGCACCGACAGCGCCAGGTTCTCGATCTGCACGCCGGCGTCGTTGTAGTAGAACTCGCGCTTGGCGTTCCAGCCGTTGGCATCGAGCACGCGCGCCACGCAGTCGCCGATCGCCGCCGCGCGGCCATGGCCGACATGCAGCGGACCGGTCGGGTTGGCCGACACGTACTCCACGCCCACCGTGCGGCCATTGCCGGACAGGTTGCGGCCGTAGTCGTGGGCTTCCTTGATGACCGAGGCGGCTTCGCGCTGGTACGCGGCCGGGGCCAGGTGGAAGTTGATGAAGCCAGGGCCGGCGATCTCGACCTTGCTGACGTCCTCGCTGCGCGGCAGCGCGTCGACCAGCGCCTGGGCCAGTGCGCGCGGGTTGCTGCGCGCGGCCTTGGCCAGCAGCATGGCGGCATTGGTGGCGAAGTCGCCGTGGTCGCGGGTCTTCGGGCGCTCGACCACGAAGTCCGGCGGCAGGGAGTCGGCGGGCAGGGTGCCGTTGGCGCGCAAGGCTTCGATGCCTTGGCTGATCAGGGCGCGGAGGAGATTTTTCACGAGGCCTGCTGTGAGAATGAGCGGCGGAATCGCCCATTTTAGCGCAGATGCCGGCGCGTACGCTGACCGAGGCCTGCCCATGTGAAGACGCACGACCTCCAGTGGCCAAGCCCGCGGGGCCAGCGGCCTCAGCCGAACAGGCGCGGCTGGTGCTGCGGCAGCAGGCCGCGTTCAGCAAATGAAACCGGCCGCCCCTCGCCAATGACGAAGTGGTCCAGCAGGCGGATGTCGACCAGCGCCAGGGCCTGCTGCAGCTCGTCGGTGATCCGCGCATCGGCCCCGGACGGCTCGGGGTCGCCCGAGGGATGATTATGGCTGAGGATCACAGCCGCGGCGTTGTGCAGCAGGGCCCGCCGCACCACCTCGCGGGGATAGACCGGCGCGGTGTTGATGGTGCCGGCGAACAGCTCCTCGCAGGCGATCAGGCGGTGCCGGTTGTCCAGGAACAACACCAGGAACAGTTCGCGCGCCTGGCCGCGCAGCCGGTGCTGCAGGTAGCGGCCGACCGCCAGCGGGTTGTCGCCCACGCTTTCGCCCTGCGCCAACTCGGCGGCCAGGTAGCGGTGGGCCAGCTCCAGCCCGGCCGCCAGCGTGCAGCTGCGCGCTGGCCCCAACCCGGGCAGGCGGGCCAGCTTGGCGGCGGGGCGGTCCAGCAGCACCCGCAGCGGACCGTGGCTGCCGAGCAGGTCGCGCGCGGTCTGCACCGCATCGCGGCCGCCGAAGCCGGAGCCCAGGAACAGGGCCAGCAGTTCGGCATCGGAAAGGGCGGTGGGCCCGCGCGTCAGCAGCTTCTCGCGGGGGCGTTCCTCGGGTGGCCAGTCGTGGATGGACATGGCTGCATGGTCGCTGCTGCGGCGCCCGCCAGCCATCGGCATTTGCCGCCCGCGATGGTCGGCCTATCCCTCAACCGCGCTGGGCCTGCAGGTAGTCGTACAACTCCTGGTTGTTGTCCAGGCCCAGCTTGCGCATGGCCTCGGCCTTCTGCCGGCTGATGGTCTTGGCGCTGCGGCCGATGTGCTCGGCGATGGCATTCACGTTCAGGCCCGCGCCCAGCAGCTGCACGACCTGCTGTTCGCGGGCCGAAAGCGTCGCCTGCGGCCTGGGGAACAGCAGATCGCGCGATTGCAGCAGGCGGCGCAGCTGGTGGGACACGAACACCTTGCCGGCCATCACCGCGCGCAGGGCCTGGGGCAGTTCGGCGAAGTCGGCGCTCTTGTCCACCAGACCCTGCACGCCATCGCGCAGCAGCCCATCCAGCAGCCCCGGGTGGCGCGCGCCGGTCAGCACCACCACCGGCAACGCGGGGTGCTGCTGGCGCAGCGTCTCCAGCAGCTCGGGGCCGTCGGGCCCGGTGCCGGGCATGGAAAGGTCGGTCAGGATCGCGTGGCAGGGCTGCTGGGCGACCAGGTCGAGCAACCCGGCGCCATCGGCGGCCGCGCCGGTGACGC
The DNA here is from genome assembly GCF_003105135.1 of Stenotrophomonas sp. SPM. Taxonomy (NCBI): domain Bacteria; kingdom Pseudomonadati; phylum Pseudomonadota; class Gammaproteobacteria; order Lysobacterales; family Lysobacteraceae; genus Stenotrophomonas; species Stenotrophomonas sp. SPM. The sequence continues at coordinate 3,624 of NZ_QETL01000172.1, forward strand.
ACATCTGGTGGCGTTCGAGCACGATGCGGATGCCGTGCAGTACGACCGGATGGTCGTCGGCGATGATGATGCGCGGATGCACGGTGCACTCCTCGGAAAACCAGATGGCGCACCCGAGGGGGCCAACCGTGATTCTGAGGAAGCGGCGGCCGGCTGAGGTATAGGAAAGTTCCGAATCGAAGAGGGGACAACCCGGAAAACGATGTAGCCTGAGTTCCATCTGCTGATAGCTGCGCGCTATGTGCGCTGTGTACCGGGACGTTACCGACCATCGGGTAAGCTAGCGCCCTCGTTTGCACAGGATTTCCAGGTGGCTGATTCTCCCAACGCCCTCCCCGCGCCGGCCCGCGCGCTGGAGGGCCAGAAACTGCTGTTGTGCGTCGGCGGCGGGATCGCGGCCTACAAGGCACTGGAACTGGTCCGCCGCCTGCGTGATGCCGGCGCGCTGGTCCAGGTGGCGATGACCGCCGGAGCCCAGCAGTTCGTCACCCCCCTCAGTTTCCAGGCCCTGTCCGGCCAGCCCACCCGCACGACCCTGTGGGACAGTGCCGCCGAACAGGCCATGGGCCACATCGAACTGGCGCGCTGGGCCGACCGCATCGTGGTCGCACCGGGCACCGCCGATCTGCTGGCACGCCTGGCCCAGGGCCACGCCGATGACCTGGTCAGCACCCTGTGCCTGGCCAGCACCGCGCCGCTCACCGTGTGCCCGGCGATGAACCACCGCATGTGGCTGCACCCGGCCACCCAGGCCAACATCAGCCTGCTGCGCCAGCGTGGCGCGCAGGTCATCGGCCCGGTCGACGGGCCGCTGGCCGAGGGCGAGTCCGGTCCCGGCCGGCTGGCCGAGCCGGGCGACATCGTCGCCGCGCTGGCC
>NZ_QETL01000173.1:0-4401 GCF_003105135.1 Stenotrophomonas sp. SPM
GGGTGGCCCTGGGCAGGACCGTTGGCGCCATGGAGGGGATTTTGCGTGTCCTGACCAGGGCCACCCGCCGCCTCCACCCGGTAGCAGGAAGGCGCCGTGGAACCGCGCCGCATGACCGGACTGGCTCCACACGTTAAACTCCCGCCGTGAATACTCCTACCTACACCGCCCAGCAACTCGCCGATCAGTTCGGCCTGCAGGTCCATGGCGACCCCGCCACCGCCATCCGTGGCGTGGCCACCCTCGCCCATGCCGGTGCCGGCCAGCTGACCTTCCTTGCCAACCCGCGCTACCGCGCGCAGCTGGCCGACAGCCAGGCCTCGCTGGTGGTCCTGCGTGCCGAAGACGCCGAGGCCGCCCCCGGCGCCGCGCTCGTCGCCAAGGATCCCTACACCACCTTCGCCAAGATCGCCGCGCTGTTCGACGTCGCGCCGGTGCGTGAGCCGGGCATCCATCCCAGCGCGGTCATCGATCCGCAGGCCCAGGTGGCCGCCAGCGCCCACATCGGCCCGTTCGTCACCATCGGTGCGCGCAGCGTGGTCGGCGAGAACTGCATCATCGGCGCCGGCAGCATCATCGGCGAAGACTGCATCCTCGACAGCGGCTGCGAACTGATCGCCCGCGTCACCCTGGTCACCCGCGTGAAGCTCGGCAAGCGCGTGCGCATCCATCCCGGCGCCGTGCTCGGCGCCGATGGCTTCGGCCTGGCGATGGACGCCGGCAAGTGGATCAAGGTGCCGCAGCTGGGTGGCGTGCGCATCGGCGACGACTGCGAGATCGGCGCCAATACCTGCGTCGACCGCGGTGCGCTGGAAGACACCGTGCTCGCCGAAGACGTGCGCCTGGACAACCTGGTGCAGATCGCGCACAACGTGCAGATCGGCGCCCACTCGGCCATCGCCGGCTGCACCGGCATCGCCGGCAGCGCCAAGATCGGCCGTTACTGCCTGCTCGGCGGCGCCGTTGGCGTCGTCGGCCACCTGGAAATCTGCGACAAGGTCGTGATCACTGGTAAATCGGTGGTCCGCAACTCCATCACCGAGCCGGGCGAGTACTCGTCCGGAACGCCCCTGACCGACAACCGCACGTGGCGCAAGAACGCCGCGCGCTTCAAGCAGCTTGATGCACTGGCCCGTCGCATCCTGTCTGTGAGCAAGGAGAAAGAATGAGCCAGCCCCAGACCCTGCCGGACATGGCACAGATCCAGACGCTTCTGCCGCACCGCTACCCGTTCCTGCTGGTCGACAAAGTGCTGTCGATCGACTACGAAGCCCGCAGGATCGTCGCCACCAAGAACGTCAGCATCAACGAGCCGTTCTTCCAGGGCCATTTCCCCAACCAGCCGATCATGCCGGGCGTGCTGATCATCGAAGCCATGGCCCAGGCTGGCGGCGTGCTGACCCAGCTCACCCTGGGCCGCGATTCGCAGTCCAAGCTGTTCTACATGGTCAAGGTCGACAAGGCCCGCTTCACCAAGCAGGTGGTGCCGGGCGACGTGCTGGAAATGCACGTCGAGATCAAGCGCGTGATCCGCAACATGGCCGTGTATGACTGCGTGGCCAAGGTCGACGGTGAAGTCGTCGCCTGCGCCGAGGTGCTGTGCGCCGGCACCCGCGATTGACCCTGTACGGAGGAACGAGATGACCGATAGCGCTCCCCTGATCCATCCCACCGCGGTGATCGATCCGTCGGCTCGACTGGCCGACGACGTCCGCGTGGGCGCGTTCACGATCATCGGTCCCGACGTCGAGATCGGCGCCGGCACCGAGGTCGGTCCGCACTGCAGCATCCACGGCCCGACCCGGATCGGCCGCAACAACCGTTTCATCGGCCACGTCGCGGTCGGCGGCGAGCCGCAGGACAAGAAGTTCGCCGGTGAACGCACCGAACTGGTGATCGGCGACCGCAATGTGTTCCGCGAGTTCGTCACCCTCAACCGCGGCACCGGCGGCGGCGGTGGCATCACCACCATCGGCAATGACAACTGGATGCTGGCATACACGCACGTGGCCCACGACTGCCACGTCGGCAACTTCTGCGTGTTCTCCAACAACACCACCCTGGCCGGGCATGTCACCGTCGGCGACTACGTGATCATCAGCGGCTTCGCCGGTGCCCACCAGTTCTGCCGCATCGGTGCCCACGCCTTCCTCGGCATGGGTGCGCTGACCAACGGCGATGTGCCGCCGTTCACCATGGTCGGCACCGATTCGCTGGGCCGCCCGCGTGGCATCAACAGCGAAGGCCTCAAGCGCCGCGGCTTCGATGCCGAGCGCATCACCGCCATCAAGCGCGCCTACCGCACCCTGTACGTGGCCGGCCTGCCGCTGGCCGAAGCCAAGCAGCAGCTGGCCGAGCAGGCACAGGCCAGCGATGACGTCCGCTCCATGCTGGACTTCATCGAGCACACCGAGAGGCACCTGCTGCGATGAGCAGCACGACCGGCCAGGCGCCGGCCGGCGCTGCCGTCATCCCGCTGGCCTCGATGGCCGGCAGCGTGCCGGCGCAGCGGGTGCTCAGCGAGCGCCCGTTGCGGATCGCGCTCGTGGCGGGCGAAGCGTCCGGCGACCTGCTCGGTGCAGGCCTGGTGCGTGAGCTGAAGGCCCGCTTCCCGCATGCCGAATTCGCCGGCATCGGCGGCGATGCCATGCGCACCGCCGGCTGCCAGACCTGGCACGACGCCAGCGAGTTGGCGGTGATGGGCCTGACCGAAGTGCTGCGACACCTGCCGCGCCTGCTCAAGCTGCGCTCGGCATTCCGCGAGCGTGCGCTGGAATGGCAGCCGGATGTGTTCATCGGCATCGACGCCCCGGATTTCAACCTGGGCATCGAGCGCTGGCTGAAGCAGCGCGGCATTCCCACCGTGCACTACGTCAGCCCCTCGGTCTGGGCCTGGCGCGAGAAGCGCGCGGAGAAAATCGGCAGCAGTGCCGACCTGGTGCTGTGCCTGTTCCCGATGGAACCGCCCATCTATGCGAAGCACGGCATCGATGCGCGTTTTGTCGGCCACCCGATGGCCGATGACATTCCGCTGCACGGTGACCGCGACGCAGCCCGCGCCGCGCTCGGCCTGCCCGCTTCGGCGAAGGTGCTGGCGGTGCTGCCGGGCAGCCGCCTGGGCGAGATCTCGCGCCTTGGCGAACCGTTCTTCGAAGCGGCCTGGCAGGTCTCCGAACGCATCCCCGGCCTGCACGTGGTGGTGCCGGCGGCCAACGCCGCCTGCCGCCGCCTGATCGAGGAACAGCTGTCGCGCTCGGCGCTGCCGGTGGCGTACTCACATGTGCTCGATGGCCAGGCACGCACGGCGATGATCGCCGCCGACGTGGTGGTGCTGGCTTCCGGCACGGCCACCCTGGAGGCGATGCTGGTGAAGCGGCCGATGGTGGTCGGCTATCGGGTGAACGAACTGACCTACCGCCTGGTGAAAGCGCTGGGGCTGATCAAGGTCGACCGCTTCGCCCTGCCCAACATTCTCGCCGCGCAGGATCTTGCTCCGGAACTGATGCAGCACGACTGCACGCCGGACAAGCTGGCCGCGGCCATCCAGCAGTGGTTCGACCACCCGCAGCGCACCGCTGACCTGCAGGACACCTACGAGCGCCTGCACGAGCGCCTGCGCCGCAATGCCTCCGCCCGTGCCGCCGACGCGGTGGGCGAGCTGCTGGTGCGCAACCAGGAACCCGCATGAGCCGTCGCGCTGCCGCTGCGGCCAGCCTGGCCCTGTTCGACGGCGCGGCGGTGGTCGAGCCCGAGCGTCTGGTGGCCGGCGTCGACGAAGCCGGTCGCGGGCCCTTGGCCGGCCCGGTGGCCGTGGCCGCCGTGGTGTTCGACCCGGCGCGGCCGCGCATCAATGGCCTGGACGATTCCAAGCAGCTGACCGCGGCGCGCCGCGAACAGCTGCACGACCGCATCATCGAACGGGCGCTGGCCTGGAAGGTGGTGCTGGTGGACGTGAACGCCATCGACCGCCTGAACATCTACCAGGCCACCCTGCAGGGCATGCGCGATGTGGTGGCGGCCGTGGCCCACGTGGCCGGCTTCGCCCGCATCGATGGCAACGTCGTGCCCAAGGGCCTGGTGCTGCCGGCGCAGGCGCTGGTCGGCGGTGATGGCATCGACCGCGCGATCATGGCCGCCTCGATCCTGGCCAAGGTCTCGCGCGACCGCTACATGCAGGACCTGCACGTGCGGCACCCTCAGTACGGCTTCGACCAGCACAAGGGCTACGGCACCCCGGCGCACCTGGCCGCACTGCGCGCGCACGGGCCCTGCGATGAACACCGCCGCAGCTTCGCCCCGGTGCGCGAATGCCTGGAAGTGCCGCAGGTTGTGGCGGCCATCGCCTGAGCCTGCTGGAGTTGTAGAGCCGAGCCCATGCTCGGCTGCTGTGGACAGCCGAGC
>NZ_QETL01000174.1:0-4309 GCF_003105135.1 Stenotrophomonas sp. SPM
GGGGGACGCCGTAAACCCGTCCATGGGGGCTTGGTCGCGGCATCCATGCCGCTCACACCCCCGCAACCGGACCCACCCCGCCTTCGACAGTTGGTCGCTGCTGTTGGTGCCAGCTGCTGTTGGTGGGTGCCGACCGTTGGTCGGCACGGGATCGGATCCCATCTCTGATTCATTTCCGGCTGACGATGAATAAACTGGCCCCATGTCCATCGAACTCCGTCACCTGCGCTACTTCCTCGCTGTCGCCGATACGCTGCACTTCGGCCAGGCGGCGGAGCGGCTGGGGATGTCGCAGCCGCCGCTCAGCCAGCAGATCCGGCAGCTGGAGGAGCTGATCGGGGCGCGGCTGTTCGTGCGCAGCCATCGCCGGGTGCAGCTGACGGCCGCAGGTGAACTGCTGCAGGAGCGGGCGCGGGCCATCGTGCAGCATGTGGAAACGGCGGTCGATGAGGTGCAGCGCGCGCAGCGCGGTGAGCAGGGCGAGCTGCATATCGGCCTGACCCGGGCTACGCCGCTGTCACCGCAGATTCCGCGGTCGATCCTGCAGTACCGGCAGCAATACCCGCAGGTACGGCTGCAGCTGAGCGAGATGAACACCCTGCAGCAGATCGATGCGCTGCTCGATGGCAGCCTGGACGTGGGCATCATCCGCAAGCGTGCGCTGCCGCCGGAACTGGTGGCGCACAGCCTGTTCGTCGATCCGCTGGCGTTGATCGTGCACGCCGACCACCCTGCCCTGCGCCGGCTGTCGAAGCAGGGCACGCTGGCGCTGCGTGATTTCGCCCAGGAGCCGTTCGTGGCGTTCCGCCGCAGTGCCGGGGCCGGCATCCACGACCACATGATCGCGCTGTGCGCGGCGGCGGGGTTCACCCCGCGCATCGTGCAGGAGGCGGGCGAGGCATCGACGCTGATCAGCCTGGCGGCGGCCGGTCTGGGTGCGGCGATCCTGCCGTCGTCGTGCGACCACATCCGGGTGGAAGGCGCGCGCTTCGTGCCGCTGGCCGACGCCGGGGCACATTCGGAAGTGCAGCTGGCCTGGCGCCGCGAAGGGGTGACGCCGTTGATCCGCAATTTCGCCGGATTGCTGCGCGGGGCGTTCGCGGGCGGGTGATGCGCCGCGCTGCGCGCTCGCCGGGCATGGCCCGGCGGACCTCAAGCGGTAACCGGCTGCGGGGCGCGCTGCTGCAGGGCCCAGATGATGCCGCCGCCGAGCAGGGTCAGCACGCCGGTGAACACGCACACGCCCAGCCAATCCCACGCGGCATAGGCCAGGCCACCGACGGCGCCGAGCACGCTGCTGCCCAGGTAGTAGGCGAACAGGTACAGCGCCGAGGCTTCGGCACGCATCGAACCGGCGCGGCTGCCGACCCAGCTGCTGGCCACCGAGTGGCCGCCGAAGAAACCGAAGGTGACCAGGGCAATACCCAGCGCCATCGTGGTCAGCCACGGCATCGACAGCAGCACGATGCCGGCACCGATCAGGCCGAAGGCAATGGTCAGCACGCGGCCGCGGCCGTAGCGCGTGGCCTGCTGGCCCATCCAGGCCGAGCTGAAGGTGCCGACCAGGTACACGCTGAAGATCAGCCCGACCACGGTCTGGCTGAGGTGGTACGGCGGCGCCAGCAGGTGGTAGCCCAGGTAGTTGTAGAGAGTGACGAACACGCCCATCAGCACGAACGAGGTGGCGAACAGCCACGGCAGGCCCGGATCGGCGAACAGCGTGCGCCAGCGCGAGGGCAACTGGCGCAGGCCACCACGGCGGGCCTGGAAGTGCCGCGACGGCGGCAGCTGCAGCCACAGCAGCACGGTGCTGGCCACGGCGATGATCGAGACCGCGCCGATGCCCCAGCGCCAGCCCCAGTGGTCGGCGATGATGCCGGCCAGCAGGCGCCCGCTCATGCCACCGATGGCGTTGCCACCGATGTACAGGCCCATCGCCAGCCCAAGCGCGCGGCTGTCCATTTCCTCCACCAGGTAGGTCATCGCCACCGCCGGCACCCCGCTCAGGGCCAGGCCCAGCAGCGTGCGCAGCACCAGCATCGTGGTCCAGTCATCGACCAGCGCGGTGCACAGCGACAGCAGGGCCGAGGCCATCAGCGCGGCGATCATCATCGGCCGGCGGCCGATCGCATCGGACAGCAGGCCGGCCAGCAGCATGGCCACGGCCAGGGTGCCGGTGCTCAGCGACAGCGACATCGCGCTGCCGGCGGCGGACACCCCGAAGTGGCGGCTGAACTCGGGCAGCAGCGGCTGCACCGTGTACAGCAGGCCGAAGGTCGAGAACCCCGCCAGAAACAGCGCGACCGCCGTGCGCCGGAACGCCGGGCTGCCCTGCTGGATGCGGGTATCGACAACGGAATCGGAGGTGCGGGGGCGGCCGCTGAGGGACGCCGCAGTTTCGCCAGTCATGGGATCGAAGGGCCGTGGGGGCGGCCGACGTGGGGGGTACGGGGACCAGCGTAGACCCCTCGATCCAGTCGATCCATAACCTGATAAGTCAGGATCGATATGCAGAACGTATCAATTCAGCTTAGAGGTGCTTCCACTTGAAGCCATCGCCGCGACGGTAGTAGATGGCCACGGCGCGGCCGTAGACCTTGCCGGCGTCGACGAAGCCGAAGAAGCGGCCATCGAAGCTGTTGCCGCGGTGGTCGCCCAGCACCAGCAGCTTGCCGTCGGGCACCACTAGGTCGGCGATGTCGGGGCCGCCGCCCATGTCGAGGTCGAGCTGGGCCTGGCGCTCGCCGAAGGCTTCGGTGTCGCGCAGGTCGGCGATCTGCAGGGGCTGGCCGTTGATGGCCAGGTGGCCGCCATGCAGCTGCACGTGGTCACCGGCCACGGCCACCACGCGCTTGATCAGGCGGGTGCCATCGGCCGGCGAATCGAACACGGCCACTTCGCCACGCTGGGGGGTACCGGTGGCCAGCAGCTGCTGGCTGGTGAACGGCAGGCGCAGTCCGTAGGCGCGCATGTCCACCACCACGCGGTCGCCGGGCTGCAGGGTCGGCTGCATCGAGCCGCTGGGCACCACGTAGTGGTTGGCCAGGGTGTCGCGGGCGGCGGCGAGCAGGCCGAGCATGACCAGCAGCGGCAGCGCTTCTTTCTTCAGCCAGGTGAGCGCGCGTTCGGCAAACGGGGGGCGGGCGGCGGCGTCCATGACAGGTTCCGGTGGGTGGAAGCTGGGTCAGACCTGCGGCAGGCGCGGGAGGTTCCCGGTAGCGCCGGGCCATGCCCGGCGAGCGCGCAGCGCGGTCACTCCTGCCATCCGCTGGGCATGGCCCGGCGCTACCCGGCACGTAAACGAGGGATCCGGCCCTGGCGCTCGTCAGGTGCCGACGTGCACGCGGTTGGCGTGCTCGGCCAGGCCGAGGTGGTCCAGGGCGATGTCCAGCGCCAGCACGTAGCTCTGCGCGCCGTAGCCGGCGGCGATGCCCAGTCGCTGGCCGACACCGGCCGGCAGGCACGGCTCGGCCACGGCGCCATCGTCGTGCACTTCCACGTAGGCGTTGTGCAGGTACGGCAGCAGGCGTTGCAGGCGCAGGCTGCCGGCACAGGCACCGGGGTCGAGCAGGGTTACTTCGCCACGGCTGTGGTCGGCTACGCGCAGCGCGTCCAGCAGCTCCTGTTCCGAACCGCAGGCGCGGATCGCCACGCTGGTGCCGGCATCGATCGCGCGGTGCACCAGCGATTTCAGCACTGGGGCGGGCAGCGGCAGGGCCGTGCGGATCAGCGTGCCGGCGGCCTCCGGGCCACGGATGATGAAGATCGACATGGCTCAGTCCTCCTGCGCCAGGCGACGGCCGACGATGGCCAGCGACAGCGGGTAGCCGGCCTGCTGGCTGCGCTGGTCGACCACCACCGCGGCCGGGCCGTGCTGCAGGCGCAGGCGTGCATCCAGGCCCGGTGCGTGCGGGGCCTGCAGTTCGATGTACGAGGCAGGCATGCGCTCCAGTGCCGCCTGCAGGGCGCCGCCCTCGGCCTGCCACTGCGCGTCGTCGGCCACGCCTACGTCCAGCAGCACCCAGTCATCGGCCTGTGCCTGGCACAGGCATTGGCGCACATCGGACAGGCTGGCGCAGTCGTTGCACAGCACGCGATGGCCACACAGTTCCAGCGGAAGCTGCGGGCGCGGCGCCGACGACGGCGCGTGCCGGATCACCAGGAGGGTCATACACCACCTTGCACAAAGCGCCCTGCGGCGCGGTAGGCACACGATGCGCGTGCAGGCCGTAAAGGTGCGATGCCGGGGGAGGGCGTGGCGCGTAAAAGGTGCGTAACTGCTTCTGTAGAGTCGAGCCATGCTCGACTG
>NZ_QETL01000175.1:0-4213 GCF_003105135.1 Stenotrophomonas sp. SPM
AGCCATGCTCGGCTGCTCTCCGCGAAAAGCAGCCGAGCATGGCTCGGCTCTACAGAAAGCCAAAAGCAGCCGAGCATGGCTCGGCTCTACAGCGCTTCCGCCGCGCAGCGGGTTACGGCGCCAGTTCCACCCGGTTGCGGCCGTTGCCCTTGGCCCGGTACAGCGCGGCGTCGGCACGGGCCAGGGTCTGGTCGGTGGTTTCGCCGGCCTGGTACTGGGCCACGCCGATGCTGACCGTCACCGGGAAGCCCAGCGGCAGGTCAGCCACGGCCATGCGCAGGAACTCGCACTGCAGTTCGGCGGTGCGCAGGTCCACGTCCGGCATCAGCGCCACGAATTCCTCGCCGCCATAGCGCGCGGCCTTGCCGCGGCCGGAGAAATGCGAGCGCAGCAGCGCGCCCAGCTCGGCCAGCACCCGGTCGCCGGTGGCATGGCCCTGGAAATCATTGATGTGCTTGAAGTGGTCGATGTCGACCAAGGCCACGCAGGTCTGCCGCGGCTGGCCATCGGCGCTGGTCACTGCGTCCTGCAGGGCGGCGGCCATCGCGCGCCGGTTCGGCAGGCCGGTCAGCGCGTCGGTGCGGCTCTGTTCGGTCAGGTCGGCGTTCTGCGCCAGCAGCACGTCGTGGTACTCGGACAGCAGGCGCTCGTAATCGTCGCGCTGCATCATGTGGCTCTGGATATCCCGTGCGAAGCGGCGCAGTTCCATTACCAGCATGACCTGGCGCGACAGCGCGGCCAGTGCCTCGGCCTGGCTGGCATCCAGGTACTGGGGCTCAGGATCGAACACGCACAACGTGCCCAACGGCTGACCATCGCTGCTGATCAGGGGCGCACCGGCATAGAAGCGCACATGCGGATCGCCGGTGACCAGTGGGTTATCGTGGAAACGGACGTCATGCTGCGCATCCTCCACCACCATGACCTCTTGCGGTTTCAGGATCGCGTGCCCGCACATCGAATCGTCACGCGGCAGCTCGACCGCCGAGGTTCCGTTGATCGACTTGAACCACTGTCGTTCAACATCGATCAGGGTGACCGCAGCCATGCTCGTGCCACACACGGCCTTGGCGATGACCACCAGGTCATCGAAGGATTTTTCGCGCTCCGAATCCAGGATGTGATAGCGGCGCAGCGCTTCCAGGCGTTGGGATTCATCAGTCGGCTTGTCGGGCTTGATCATGCAGCGTCACGTTCCGGCAGGTCATTGCCGAGTCTAGCGGATGATGCGGCCCGACAGTCGAGGGCAGGCTCGGCGCTACAGGCTTCGTTACCAGTCCTGATGCTTGGGGAGCAGCCCGCGCAGTTCCTGCTCGGTCAGGTTGCGCCACTGGCCCGGCTTCAGCGCACCGATCTTGATGTTGTCGATGCGCACGCGGCGCAGCTGGGTGACGCGATAATCGAACGCGGCGGCCATCAGGCGGATCTGCCGGTTCAGGCCCTGCTCGAGGGTGATGCGGAAGCCGAACTTGGCGATGCGCGAGGTGCGGCACGGCAGGGTCATCTGGTCGTGGACACGCACGCCGCGGGCCATGCCGCGCAGGAATTCATCGGTGACCGGCTTGTTGACCGCCACCAGATACTCCTTCTGGTGGCCGTTCTCGGCACGCAGGATCTGGTTGACGATGTCGCCGTTGCTGGTCATCAGGATCAGGCCCTCGGAATCCTTGTCCAGGCGGCCGATCGGGAAGATGCGCTGCTCGTGGCCGACGAAGTCGACGATGTTGCCCTTGACCGAGCTTTCGGTGGTGCAGGTCACGCCCACCGGCTTGTTCAGCACGATGTAGACGTGGCGGCGGGCGCCGGGCTTGCGGGCCACGCGCACCTGCAGCGGCTGGCCGTCGACCAGCACGGTGTCACCTTCGCCGACCACGGCGCCGGTACCGCCGGGGTGGCCGTTGACGGTGACCCGGCGGGCGGCGATCAGGCGATCGGCCTCGCGGCGGGAACAGAAGCCGGTTTCGGCGATGTATTTGTTGAGTCGGGTGGTCATGGCCCCATTATCGGCCATCGCCGCCCCGCCCGGGTCACGCCGGCAGCAATGGATCGACGGTTTCGCCGTCAAAGACCCGGTTGCGACCGCTGCGCTTGGCCACGTACATGGCATGGTCGGCCCGCCGCAGCAGCGCGGCCAGGTCGTCCTCGCCCGGTCGCCACTGCGCCAGGCCGATGCTGGCGGTCACTTCCAGGCCCGGCACCTGAAGGTGCCGGCACAGCTCGGTGATGCGCTGGCGGAGCTGCTCCAGGCGGGTGGCGGCAAGCTCACGCGGCATGCCCGGCAGCAGCAGCAGGAACTCCTCCCCGCCCATGCGCACCACCTCGTCCTGGTGGCGCACGGCCGCACGCAGGGCCTGGGCCACGGCCACCAGCACCTGGTCCCCGACCGCATGGCCGTGGCGATCGTTGATGTCCTTGAACAGATCGATGTCGAGGAAGCCGATGACCAGCGTGCCGCCCTCGCGCTGCACCCGCTGCAGCTGCTGGTCCAGCTGCTGCAGGCCGGCGCGGCGGTTGGGCAGGCCGGTCAGCATGTCGGTCTCGGCCAACTGGCGCATCTCGTCGCGCTGCTGGCGCAGCCGGCCCAGCCGCTGGTTGAGCGCGTAGGCGGCCATCATCAGCAGCCAGGTGACGGCCAGCTGCAGCGCCTCCACCCGGTATTCGAACAGCCACTGCGCGCGGGTCGCATCAGCTACCACCAGTACCAGCATGGGCGACAGCGAGGCCAGCCCGGCCACGGCCCAGGCATCGCCGCGCACGCGCGCCCACACGCCCATGGCCAGCGACAGCAGGCAACCGCCGATGAAGCAGGCCTGCAGCACGCGCGCGACCACCGCCAGGCTCTCCCGCTGCAGCCAGGGCACAAGCACGGCCACGCCCATCAGGCCCCACAGCAGCAGCTGCTGGGCCAGGCGCGAACGCGGCAGCACGCGGTCACCGCCATTGAGCCGCCACAGCGCGGGCAGCACCAATGCCAAGGTCGCCGCCGTCAGCGACAGCAGCCACCAGGGACCGCGATCGCCGATCGGCAGCCACGGTTCGGGGTAGCCACTGAGGCCGCCGAGGATGGACTGCCACAGCACCAGCACCACGGTGGCGACGATATAGAACAGGAACGTGCGGTCACGCGTGGTCAGGAAGGCCATCAGCGCCGACAGCGCCAGGGCGATGGCCACGGCGATGCAGGCTGCGCGCACCAGCAGGCGCGCGGTGTCGTTCTGCTGCACGGGACTGGGCGCACCGAGCAGCAGCGTCGGCACCCAGCGCGCCTTCAACGGCCTCTGCCAGGACACCACGAACGGCTCATGGCTGCCGGCCGGCGGAACCGCGACCATGCCGATGCCGGCGCGGAAGCGCGAATCGCGGGTGCGCGCGTCGTGCATGTTGCCGCAGATCTCGCGGTCGCCATGCTTGAGGCGCACTTCGCCAGCGAACACGTTGAACACATCCAGCGCCTGCGGCTCGCCGGACCAGCCTTCGGGCGGCGCTTCGACGGTGACCTGCTGGCGGTCGCCGGACAGCATCTGCGGCGTGCAGGCGCGATGTGGGGTGGGCTCATTGGTGGCGGCGCCGACCAGCAGGTAATCGCGGCCGTTTTCGACCGTTCGCGCATGGCCGAGCCATGGCGCGGCGAGCACCATCAGCAGCGCGACCAGCACCGCCCCCGTTCCGTAACGCCACTGCCTGCCGACCACGCTACATCCTGCTTCTGCTTACGCCCGCGCCCGCTGCGCGTCGCCCCTGGCGGGCATTATCGCAGCGGAATGAGCCAGGAATGTGTAGGCCAATGGTGGTAGTACGGCAGGGCTTGCAGCCCTGCACCTGCCGAAGCCAGAGCCGAAGCAACAGCAAAAGTTGGCTATCGGTGGGTTGGCGGGGTGGGGGTCGCGCCATCCATGGCGCCCCCCCCTCAACCGGACCTACCCCGCCTTCGACAGTTCTCCGCGATCTGTCGGAGCACGGGGTCGGATCCCGTTGCTGTGCAACGGGCTCTCACCCCAGACTTATTTCGATATCGGACACATGTGTCGACCAAGGTCGACACCTACCAGCAGTACACGGGATTTGTCAGAGGCGGGGCGGTGTGGGTGAGCAGGACCGTTGGCGCCATGGATGGCGCCATCGAGCCCCCATGGACGGGTTTACGGCGTGTCCTGCCCATCCACACCGCCCCGCCAGACCCACAGCCCAACCGCCGCTCTCGCTCCTGCAGTTG
>NZ_QETL01000176.1:0-3951 GCF_003105135.1 Stenotrophomonas sp. SPM
ACCCATCCATGGGGGCTTGGTCGCGGCATCCATGCCGCTCACACCCCCTCAACCGGACCCACCCCGCCTTCGACAGTTTTCTGCGGGCTGTCGAAACGGCGTTCTGCTCTGGTGGGTGCCGACCGTCGGTCGGCACGGGGTCAGATCCCTTTGCGCAGCAAAGGGCTCTGACTCCACCCGATGTGGCTTACCACTCCGGCAGTTTTTCCGGCAGCAGGTCGCGGATCGGGTCGCCGTCGGGGCTGGCGGCCAGCTTCTCGGCTTCGGCGATCGGGATGTCGACCTGCAGCAGCCAGCCGTCTTCGTCGGCCGCTTCGCTGCGGATTACTTCCAGCTGGTGCAGGCGCGCGCGCAGGCGGCCTGCGCTGGGCGGCAGGCGCAGTTCGCCACTGACGTGCTGCAGGCCCAGGCGCTTGCCCAGCACGCTCTGCAGCAGTTCCAGGCCTTCGCCGTCGCGGGCCGAGATCCAGACCCGCTCGCGGCGCGAGGGATCGGGGATGCCGTCCTGGCCGTCGTGACGCACTTCGGCACCCTCGATGCGGTCGATCTTGTTGAACACCAGCAACTGCGGCAGGTCACCGGCACCGACGGCGGTCAGTACTTCGTCGACCTGGGCGATGCGCTCCTCGCGGTGCGGATCGGCAGCGTCGACCAGGTGCAGCAGGAAGTCAGCCTCGCGCGCTTCGGACAGGGTCGAGCGGAACGCGGCGACCAGGTCATGCGGCAGGTCGCGCACGAAGCCCACGGTATCGGCCAGCACCACGCTGCCGCCGGGCACGGCGATGCGGCGCACCGTCGGGTCCAGGGTGGCAAACAGCTGGTCGGCGGCGTACGCCTCGGCACCGGTCAGGGCATTGAACAGGGTCGATTTGCCGGCATTGGTATAGCCGACCAGGGCCACGCGAGGCAGCTCGCTGCGCAGGCGCGCGCGGCGCATCTGGGTGCGCTGCGTTTCAACCTTTTCAAGCCGCTTCTGCAGCTGCTCCACCCGCTTCTGCAGCAGGCGGCGGTCGGTTTCCAGCTGGGTTTCACCCGGGCCGCGCAGGCCGATCGAACCACCGCGCTGACGCTCAAGGTGGGTCCAGCCGCGCACCAGCCGCGTGGCCAGATGGCGCAGCTGCGCCAGCTCGACCTGCAGCTTGCCTTCGTGGCTGTGCGCACGCTGGGCAAAGATGTCCAGGATCAGGCCGGTACGGTCGATCACCCGGCGCTCCAGGAAGCGTTCCAGGTTGCGTTCCTGGCCCGGGCTCAGCGAATGGTTGACCAGGATCAGGTCCGCGCCGGTTGCGTCAGCCGCAGCCTTGATCTCGTCCAGCTTGCCGCTGCCGATCAGGGTCGACGGGTTGGGACGGTCCAGGCGCGCGGTGATGGTGGCGGCGATGCTGGCCCCTGCCGAGCGGGCCAGATCTCCGAACTCTTCCAGCACGTCTTCTTCCAGCTTGCCGAAATGGGGCTGGATCAACAGGGCGTTTTCGCCCTTTTTCGAGCGGTCAAACATTCACCGCTCCGGAATTACTCGTCTGCTTCATCACCCGCCTGACCATCATTTTCACCTGACTGCACGTAGCCACCACCCGGCCCGACTTTCACGTTACGCGCCGGCACCACGGTGGAAATGGCGTGCTTGTAGACCATCTGGCTGACGGTGTTGCGCAGCAGGACCACGAACTGATCGAACGATTCGATCGTGCCCTGCAGCTTGATGCCGTTGACCAGATACACCGAAACCGGCACGCGTTCGCGCCGCAGTGCATTCAAGAAAGGATCCTGCAGCGATTGCCCCTTGGACATTGCTAACTCCTGATTATTGTTCTTATTGGGTTGCCGGTGGATGCCGCGGCCCCCGAGCCGGCCGCCGACCCATGATGGTACACGGCCGGCGGCAGTTCAGCGTGCGACGAAGGTCGACACCGCGCCGGACAGGCGCTCGTGGTCGATATGGGGGTCGAACCAGCGGGCATCAAGCTCGCCACGAAGCCAGGTCAGCTGGCGCTTGGCCAGCTGCCGGGTGGCGAAAATGGCCTTGTCTCGGAAGCGGGCGGCGTCGCCCTGCCCGTCCAGGAATTCCCACGCCTGGCGGTAGCCGACCGCGCGCACCGCCGGCAGGTCCAGCGGCGCGGCCACGGCCGCCATCTGTGGCAGGGCCCGCAGGGTACGGACCTCGTCCAGGAAGCCCTGCAGCAGCATGGCGTCGAAGCGGGCCTCGATGCGCTGGTGCAGCACGGCCCGGTCGCGCGGGGCCAGTATCAGTTTCAGGGTTCGCACCGGCAACGGCGCCACGCCGGGGCGGCGCTGCCATTCAGTGATCGGGGTGCCGGTCAGCCGGTAGACCTCCAGCGCCCGCTGGATGCGCTGCGGGTCGGTGGCGTGGATGCGCGCGGCGGCCGCCGGGTCGACCTGCGCCAGTTCGGCATGCAGGGCGGCCCAACCGCGTTCGGCGGCCTCGGCACTGAGCACCTCGCGCATTGCCGGGTCGGCCTCGGGCATCGGCGAGAGCCCCTGCAGCAGGGCGCGGAAATACAGCCCGGTGCCGCCGGCCAGGATCGGGGTCTTGCCGCGGGCGACGATGTCGGCCACCACGCGACCAGCATCGGTGGCGAACTCGGCCGCCGAATAGGTCTGCCAGGGATCGCGCAGATCCAGCAGGTGATGCAGTGCCTGCGCGCGCTCGGCGGCGTCGGGCTTGGCGGAACCGATGTCCAGGCCGCGATAGACCAGCGCCGAATCGACGCTGACGATCTCACCGTCCAACGCCTGGGCCAGGCGGATCGCCGTGGCGGTCTTGCCACTGGCGGTCGGGCCCATCACCGCGATCGCCAGCGGACGCTGGTCGACAGCCATCAGTCTTCGTCCGGCCAGCGGATCGACGGAGCAGCATCGACGCGGGACGCGGGCACCGCGTCCACGGCCTCCCAGATCTTCAGGGCATCGACCGTGGCGGCCACGTCATGCACGCGCACGATGCGGGCGCCGCGCTGCACGGCGATCAGGTGCGCCGCCACCGACGCGGCCACGCGTTCGGTCGCCACCTCGCGGCCGGTCAGCTCGCCCAGGCTGCGCTTGCGCGACAGGCCGGCCAGCATCGGCACGCCCAGCTCGAGGAAGCGCTCGGAACGGGCCAGCAGGGTCATGTTGTGCGCCGTGGTCTTGCCGAAGCCAAAGCCCAGGTCGATCAGCAGATTCTTCTTGGCGATGCCGGCCATTTCGGCAGCGAACAGACGCTGCACGAGGAAACCGTGGACCTCAGCCACCACGTCGTCGTAATGCGGGTCGGCCTGCATGTGGCCGGGTTCGCCCTGCATGTGCATCAGCACCACCGGCACCCCGGTATCGGCGGCCGCGTCCAGCGCGCCCTCCTGACGCAGGCCGAAGATGTCGTTGATCATGCCGGCGCCCGCCGCCACTGCCGCGCGCATCACCTCCGGCTTGAAGGTGTCGATGCTGATCGGCACGGTGGTGCGGGCAGCGAGCTGTTCGATTACCGGCAGCACGCGCTGCAGTTCTTCTTCCACCGACACCGGCGCGGCACCCGGGCGGGTCGACTCGCCGCCGATATCCAGCAGGTCGGCACCCTCCTCCACCAGCTTCAGGCCATGGGCCACGGCGGCATCGGTGCTGTCGTGCGCGCCACCATCGGAGAACGAATCCGGGGTGACGTTGACGATGCCCATGACCCGGGCGCGGTCCAGGCGCAGGATGCGGCCGGCGCAGTCGAGCTGGGGGGAGATATCGAACATGGGCGATCCTGCGGGCAACGGTGTTTAGTTTAGTTCGGCAGGGCTGCGCCCTGCACCCGCAGAAGCTTCAAGCCGAAGCAACAGCGACAGCGGGCCTTCCGTGGGTTGGCGGGGCGGGTCCGGTTGAGGGGGGCGCTGCAAGTACGTCCATGTAAGCTCGGTCGCCGCATCCATGCGGCTCACGCCCCCTCAGCCGGACCCACCCCGCCTTCGA
>NZ_QETL01000177.1:0-3929 GCF_003105135.1 Stenotrophomonas sp. SPM
GGGTGGGTCCGGTGGCAGGGGTGTGAGCGGCATGGATGCCGCGACCAAGCCCCCATGGATGGGTTTACGGCGTCCCCTGCCACCGGACCCACCCCGCCAACCCACAGGAAGCCAGCTTCTGCTTTTGACGTTGACGTTGACGTTGACGTTGATCTGCAGCAGGTGCAGGGCTGCAAGCCCTGCCGTCTCTCCCCTGAGCATTCCACGCAGTGGTTTGAGCGCATCGCGCGCGCGCCACCCGGCACGCTGCACAGCGACGGAATAACCCGCCTTACCGAGCCCCACCCCATGACCCTGCGTCACCTGCCCCTGCGCGGCGCCCTGCTGCTGGCCCTGTCCTCCCTGTCGCTGGCCGCCCTGGCCGAAGCCACCTCGCCCGCCCCCACCCAGCAGGTGCCCGGCGTCTACCACCAGCGCGTCGGCGCCCTGCAGGTCACCGCCCTGTTCGATGGCGTGGTAGCGCTCGGCCGCCAGGAAGTGGTCGATGTCTCGCCCACCCTGGTCACCCGCCTGCTCGACGGCCGCTACGTGCCCGAAGACAAGAAGGGCCTGCAGACCGCGGTCAACGCCTTCCTGGTCCGCCAGGGCAACCACCTGACCCTGGTCGATACCGGCACCGCGCAGTGCTTCGGCCCCGGCCTGGGCCAGGTGCTGGGCAACCTGCGCGCCGCCGGCGTCGACCCGGCCGAGGTGGATGACATCCTGCTCACCCACGCGCATCCGGACCACATGTGCGGCGTGCTCGACGCACTGGGCCAGCCGGCCTACCCCAATGCCACGGTGTGGCTGTCCAAGGCCGATGCCGACTACTGGCTGGACCCGGCCAGCGAAGCAGGTGCGCCGGAGGGCGTGCGTTTCGCCTTCCCGCTGGCCCGCAACGCGGTGGCGCCGTACCAGGCCCACGGCAGACTGCGCACGTTCAAGCCAGGCGATGCGCTGCCCGGTGGCGCGGTGGCGATGGACACTCACGGCCATACCCCCGGCCATGTCTCCTACCGGTTCGACAGCCAGGGCCAGTCATTGCTGGTGTGGGGCGATGTGCTGCACTTCCACGCGGTGCAGTTCGCACACCCGGAAGCGGCGTTCGAGGCCGATGCGGACCGCAAGGCGGCCATCGCCAGCCGTCGCGGGCTGCTTGAGCAGGCCACCGCCAAGGGCTGGTGGGTGGCCGGTGCGCATCTGCCGTTCCCCGGCCTGGGCCATGTGCGCCGCGAGGGCGAGGCCTATGCGTGGGTGCCGGCGGAGTATTCGCCGTTGAAATGAAAGGTCGCCGGGCATGGCCTGGCGCTACCGGTCCCCGGTCGCGGCAACATGGGGTAGCGCCGGGCCATGCCCGGCGAGCGCAGCGGAGACGCCTTACGCCAGCCCCAGCCAGCCGCCGATCACACCGCGGGCTTCGTCCACGCCGGTACGGTCCTCACCGGAGAACACCTGCACGCTGACGCTGTCGCCGTAGGCGGAATGCAGTTCCTTGCGGACCTTCTGCAGGGTCTGCATCTGCTGGCTGCGGCTGAGCTTGTCGGCCTTGGTCAGCAGCGCGTGCGCGGGCATGCCACGCTGCACGGCGTAGGACAGCATCTGCCGGTCGTAGTCCTTCAGCGGGTGGCGGATGTCCATCACCACCACCAGGCCCTTGAGCGCTTCGCGGGTGCGGAAGTACCGGTCGATGAAGGCCTGCCAGTGCGCCTGCAGGTCCAGCGGCACCTTGGCATAGCCGTAACCAGGCAGGTCGACCAGGTGCGCTTCCGGGGTGATCTGGAAGAACACCAGCTGCTGGGTGCGGCCGGGGGTCTTGGACACGCGGGCCAGGGAGTTCTGCCGGGTCAGCGCGTTGAGGGCGCTGGACTTGCCGGCGTTGGAGCGGCCGGCGAAGGCCACTTCGGCCCCTTCATCGGGCGGCAGTTGCCGCACGTTGTGGGCCGAGAGGTGGTAACGGGCGCGTTCGATGAGCAATGACATGCGCCTAGGATCGCATGTTGCGGCGCCGCGCGCCCGTTCCGTGGGCCGCAGGCCAGGAAAATGCTGCACTGCTGCGTTGACCGTGCGCTGAAACGGCGTTGATAATCCGGGCGATGCCGGCGGCCACGCCCCGGCCCGGTCCATACGGAGCTTCAGCATGCGCCACGCTCGCGTTCTTGCCGTATCCGCTCTTGCCACTGCCGTCGTCGTTGCCGCCGCTGCGTTCGCGCAGACCACGCTGACCCCGCTGCCCGACAACGGGCCGATCCGCACTGCCTCGCTGGAAGTGGATTTCAGCAAGACCACCTGGGGCGACGCCAAGGCCGGCCAGACCAAGGCCTCGGCCTGCGCGGCCTGCCATGGGGCCGACGGCAATTCCACGGTGGAGATGTACCCGTCCATCGCCGGCCAGAGCGAACGTTACGTGGCCCAGCAGATGGCCCTGATCGCCAACGGCCAGCGCAGTTCCGGCGCGTCGGTGGCGATGGTGCCCTTCGTGCAGAACCTCACCCCGCAGGACATGCGCGATATCGGCGCGTTCTTCGCCACCCAGAAGGCCACCGCCGGCATCGCCGACGACACCGCCGTGGCCGACGGCCCCTACAAGGGCATGAAGTTCTACGAGATCGGCCAGCAGCTGTACCGCGGCGGCGACGCCAAGCGCGGCCTGCCGGCCTGCATGGCCTGCCACGGTCCCAGCGGCGCCGGCAACCCCGGCCCGGCCTACCCGCACATCGGCGGCCAGCACGCCAGTTATGTCGCCCGCCGCCTGCAGGAATACCAGGCCGGGCAGACCAACGAGACCGACAAGGCGCACTTCCAGATCATGGCCGCCGTCGCCCAGAAGCTGAGCGAACAGGAAGTCCAAGCGCTCTCCAGCTACCTGCAGGGCCTGCACAACAAGGCCGATGACATCGCCGCCGAGGCCACCGCCACGCAACCGGCCGCCGCCCCCTGACCGCCACTGGTCGGCCCGGCTCGCCACGGCGGCCCGCGGCTGCGGTATGTTTCCTTCACGCCGGCGGCTGCGCCGGCGTTGTTATTTTCAATGGAGATGCGTGTCGATGAGGTTGATTCCCCGCCTTCTGCTGTCCCTGCTGGTGATGCTGCCGCTGGCCGCCTGCGCCGCCACCCCCGCCAATGCCCCGCTGGTTGAAGGCAAAGACTACGAGCGCATCGCCAAGTCCGGCCCGTTCCAGCCGTTGGCCGGCAAGATCGAAGTCGTTGAAGTGTTCGGCTACACCTGCCCGCACTGCGCCCACTTCGAGCCGCAGCTGGAAGCCTGGGCCGCCAAGCTGCCGGCCGACGTGCGCTTCACCCCGGTCCCGGCCGCCTTCGGCGGTGCCTGGGATGCCTGGGCCCTGGCCTATTACGCGGCCGATGAAGTGGGCGTCGCCAAGCGCAGCCACGCCGCTGTGTTCAAGGCCCTGCACGAAGACGGCTCGCTGCCGATGCAGAACGTCTCGGCCGATGAGCTCGCCACCTTCTATGCCGCCTATGGCGTGAGCGCCGACCGCTACAAGCAGGCCCTGCGCGGCGATGCGGTGCAGAAGAAGGTTGCCGAAGCCCGTGCCTTCGCCCAGCGCACCCAGGTGCCGGGCACCCCGGCCATCATCATCAATGGCCAGTATCTGGTGCGTGCCAACAGCTTCGAGGACCAGCTGCGCGTGGCCTCCAAGCTGATCTCCGAAGCCCGCGCCCGCGGCGGCCGCTGAACCGATCCCGACCATCGACACGGCGCTGTCGCCGCCGCATGTCATCATTTCCCCTTGGCCGGCGCCCGCCGTCGGCCCCACCTTTCCAGTTGCTGGAGACGTTTCAATGAAGACCCGTATCGCCGCGCTCGCACTTGCAGCCCTGCTGCCGCTCCTGGCGGCCTGCAAGGCCGACGACGGCAGCACCAACACCACCGCCCCGGCTGAACCGGCTGCCACCCCGGCTGCCGCCGAGCCTGCCGCGGCCCCCGCCGC
>NZ_QETL01000178.1:0-3904 GCF_003105135.1 Stenotrophomonas sp. SPM
GGGTCGGATCCCTCCTCTGCGAGGAGGGATCCGACCCCGATTCCGGTTTCAGCCGTAGCCGCCGTGCACCGGGTTGTGGCTGCGAACGGCCATCACCAGGCCGAAGCCGGCCAGCAGCGAAACGGCCGAGGTACCGCCGTAGCTGATCAGCGGCATCGGCACGCCCACCACCGGCAGCAGGCCGGAAATCATCCCACCGTTCACCAGCACGTAGACGAAGAACGCCAGGCCGGTGGCGCCGGCCAGCAGGCGCGAGTACGAATCGCGCGACTGGCTGGCGATCCACAGGCAGCGCCCGATCACCACCAGGTACAGGGTCAGCACCAGGGCCACGCCCAACCAGCCGAATTCCTCGCTCAGCACCGAGAACGCGAAGTCGGTGGTCTGTTCGGGAATGAAGTTCAGGTGCGACTGCGAGCCTTCGCCCCAGCCCTTGCCATCGAAGCCGCCCGAACCGATCGCGATCTTCGACTGGATGATGTTCCAGCCCGCGCCAAGCGCGTCCATCTCCGGATCGAGGAACATCATGATGCGGTCCTTCTGGTACGGCCGCAGCAGCCAGAACCAGGCCAGCGGCGCGACCGCGGCCACGCCGCCCACGCCCAGGCCCACCCACCACCACGGCAGGCCGGCCAGCAGCAGCACGAACACGCCACTGGCGGCGATCAGCACGCCGGTACCGAAGTCCGGCTGCAGCATCACCAGGCCGGTCGGCACGCCGATGATGACCATCGCCACCAGCACGGTATTGAAGCGCGGCGGCAGCGGCATGCGGTGCAGGTACCAGGCCACCATCATCGGCAGGCTGACCTTCAGCAGCTCGGCCGGCTGCAGGTAGAAGAACTTCAGGTCCAGCCACTGCCGGCCGTACTTGCCGGTGCCCAGCACGAACACTGCCAGCAGCGGGATCATCGAGATCGCGTAGATCATCGGCGTGGCCGAGCGGATGCGCAGGATCGACACGCGCGAGATGGCCCACAGGGCGGCCAGGCCGACCACGAAACGCGCGCCCTGCGCCATCACGAGGCTGTCGCCGCCGGCACTCTTCAGCGTGGCCAGGCCGATCAGCATCAACGCGCCGAGGGCCAGGCACAGCACCCAGTCCAGGGTGCTGAAGAAGCGGCGCAGCATGTCGCCGGCCCAGCGCAGGAAGTCACTCATCGTGCAGGCTCCGCGGGGGTCGAACGTGGGCTGGCGGGCAACGCGGCGGCAGATGCGGCAGGCGCGCCCGGGGCCGGGGCGGGCGCCGGTTCCGGGGCGGGCATGCCGACCAGCACCGGGTGTTCGCCCAGCTGCGCGGCGGCGGTGTCGCCGGCCGGACGCGCGTTGGCATCTTCATTGTCGAACGCGGTCACGCCGATGACGGTGGTGCCGCGCTCGGCGTCCAGCGGCTGCATGCCCTCGGGCATCTTGCCCAGCAGGTAGGCGTCGAACACCTTGCGCGCGATCGGCGCGGCGGCCGAACCACCGTAGCCACCGCCTTCGACGGCGATGGCCAGGGCGATGACCGGCTGCTCGACCGGCGCGAAACCGACGAACAGCGCGCGGTGGCGCAGGTGCATCGGCAGGCTCTTCGGGTTCACTGCGGCCGTGCCCTTGCGGCTGACCACCTGCGCGGTACCGGTCTTGCCCGCCATGACGTACGGCGCGCCCACGGCCATGCGCGCGGCGCTGCCGCCGGGCTGCATCGTGGCCATCATGCCTTCGCGCACTGCCTGTACATTGTTCGGGTTGGGACTGACCGGCTTGCTCGGGCCCTGCTCGGTGGCGACCCAGTCGTGGTCGAAACCGGCGCGCTGCTGGATGACCAGGTGCGGGGTGCGCAGCTGGCCATTGGCCAGCGCACTGACGCCGCGCGCCAGCTGCAGCGGGGTGACCTTCCAGTCGCCCTGGCCAATGCTGATGTTGACGGTGTCGCCGGGGTACCAGGCTTCCTTGCGGCTTTTGCGCTTGTAGGCCGGCGACGGCAGGATGCCGCCGATCTCGCCGGTCAGGTCGATGCCGGTCGGCTGGCCGAAGCCGTAGTACTCCATGTAATGGTCGAAGCGCTCGATGCCCAGGTCCAGCGCCAGCTTGTAGTAGTAGGTGTTGACCGACTGCGCGATGGATTTGCGCAGGTCCGTCCAGCCATGGCCGCCGCGGTGCGAATCGCCCCAGCCGCGCGACGTCCCCGGCAGGTAGAACATGCCGGTGGACAGCACCTTGTCTTCGGGCCTGCGCACACCGGAATCGAGGCCAGCCAGGCCGATCAGTGGCTTCAGGGTGGAACCGGGGGCGACGCCACCCAGTACCAGGCGGTTGAACTGCGGCCGCGACGGGTTGTCGTTCAGCGCCTTGAAATCGGCATGCGAGATGCCGTTGACGAACAGGTTGGGGTCGTACGACGGCAGGCTGACCATCGCCAGCACTTCACCGGTGCGCGGGTCCATCGCCACGGCCGAACCTTCCTGGTCACCGAAGGCGGCAACCAGCGCACGCTGCAGGTCGGCATCGATGGACAGGCGCAGGTCGGCGCCGGACTGCGCAGCCACCCGGCCGATGGTGCGGATGGCACGGCCCTGCACGTTGGTCTCGACCTGCTCGTAGCCGACCTTGCCGCGCAGCTGCTGCTCGTAATAGCGCTCCAGGCCCGACTTGCCGATGTGGGTCAGCGCGGCGTTGCCTTCGCCGAGGATTTCCAGGTCCTTCTCGTCCACGCGGCCGACGTAGCCGATGATGTGCGCGAACAGGTCGCCATAGGGATAGCGGCGGGTCAGGTAGGGTTCCAGCTCCACGCCCGGAAAGCGCCAACGGTCCACGGCGAAGCGCGCCATTTCCTCATCGGTCATGCGCAGCTTGAGGGTGACCGGCAGGAACTTGCGGCGCGCCTTGCGCGACTTGTTGAACGCTTCCAGCTCTTCAGGACTGATGCTGATGATCTTCGCCAGCCCGTCCAGGGTGGCGTCCATGTCCTTGACCTTGTCCGGGGTCACGTCCAGGCGGAAGGCCGGCACGTTCTCGGCCAGCAGGCGGCCATTGCGGTCGTAGATCATGCCGCGCCCGGGCACGACCGGCCGCGGCTTGATGCGGTTGGCCTCCGAGCGCGTGGCGTAGATGTCGTGGTCCAGCACCTGCAGCTTGAAGTACCAGCCGCCCAGGCCCAGCAGGCAGACCAGCACGCCGAGGAAGCCCAGCGCCGCGCGGCGGCGGAACTGTTCGGCTTCGGCGTGCGGGTTCTTGACCTGGCGACGCGGGATCATGGCTCAGCGCCCGCGCTTGCCGAAACGCACGGCGTCGAGCAGCACGAACACCAGCGGCCACAGGCCCATGCCCAGCAGCGGCGCCCACCAGTACGACCACGGCAGGGTCGGCTCACCCACCAGGATGTGCACCAGCGCGCTGACGATGCGGTCATTGAACAGCAGGCCGCCGATGGCCAGCATCTGCTGTGACATCGGGAAGAAGCGGATGCGGGCGCGGAAGCGCTGCAGGATGAAGGCCAGCATGACCAGGCGCATGGCCTGTTCGCCCAGCACGCCGCCATACAGCAGGTCGGCGATGACGCCGCTGGTGAAGGCGATGCCCAGGCCCACGCGCTCGGGGGCCTCGATGACCCAGTACGCCAGCACCAGCGCCAGCCAATAGGGGCGCAGCGGCTGCAGCAGTGCGGGCAGCGGCAGCAGGCCCAGCAGCAGGGCCACGACCAGGCTGGCCGGCAGCACCCAGGGGTTGTCGCGCAGGCGGCTCATCGTGCGGGCTCCTGCGGGGTGGATTGGGCGGATTGGGCGGGTTTCGGTTGCCGGCCAGCGGCCGGCACTACCCGGGCCGACCCAGCGTCGGGTGGAGAGCCCCCTTCTTGTTGAAGGGGGTGCGCCGACGGCGCGGGGTTAAGGGAAGATGCGGGGGCAACCGCCCTCGCCGCAGG
>NZ_QETL01000179.1:0-3758 GCF_003105135.1 Stenotrophomonas sp. SPM
AGGGCGCTTTGCTTGCGAAGCACTGCTTCGCAAGCGCCCGAACGCACAGCCGCCAGCGGCTGGGCCGGACTGGGGGTTCACGGCGTCCCCTGCCACCGGACCCACCCCGCCAACCCACGTATAGCCAGCTTTTGCCGTTGCCTCGGCAGGCGCAGGGCGCAGCCCTGCCAAAACCCACTCCATTCACCCGGATTTCGCGGGCGCAGCCGGATCATCCGGCCGCCATGACCCTCCGCCTCGCCCTCGTTGCCCTGTTGCTGCTGCCGGGCCTGGCCAGCGCCCGCACGGTCTACCGCTGCGTGCAGGGCAACACCGTCAGCCTGGCGACCGCCCCGGAACCGGGCTCGCGCTGTACCCCGAAGGACATCGACGACAACGCCATCCAGACCCCCAACCTGTGGGGCAACATGGGCGTGTTCAGCGGCGTGCTGTACGAACGCGAGCAGGACGGGAAGCTGGTCTATTCCACCCGCAACCTGCCCGGCTCGCGCGTGTTCCTGAAATTCACCGTCGCCACCCCGCCCGGTGAGCCCGCCCACGAGGGCCTGGGCAAGGTCGGCAAGCCGCAGCTGGCCCAGCACGCCAAGCAGTTCAAGGCAGCCGCCAAGGCCACCGGCGTCGACGACGCCTGGCTGCGCGCGATCGCCCACGCCGAAAGCAACTTCGATGCGCTGGCCGTCTCCAGCAAGGGCGCGCAGGGCGTGATGCAGCTGATGCCGGAGACCGCACTGGAATACGGCGTGCGCGATCCGTTCTCGCCGCAGCAGTCCATCGACGGCGGCGCCCGCTACATGCGTGCCCTGCTGCGCCGCTATAACGGCGACCGCGCGCTGTCGGCGGCCGCCTACAACGCCGGCATCGGGGCGGTCACCCGCTACAAGGGCGTGCCGCCGTATGCCGAAACCCTGGCGTACGTGGACAAGGTGATGGCGCTGTACGCGCGCTATCGCGAGGCGATGGGCATCCGCAGCGAAGTACCGGCGAAGTAGCAGTCCCCCGGCCTGACCTGTGGGTGTGGCGGGACGCGAGCCCAGCGTCTATCGTCGTGGCCTCTCTCAGGGCAGGGCGAACGCGAGCGATGGCACGGCGGCAATGGATGGCGGTGGGGGTAGTGGTGGTGGCAACGGCAGCCGCGCTGGCGGCCACCTGGTGGGAACGCCCCGCACAGGCACCGGACGCACCCGTTGGCCCGCAGCCCACGCCGCTGGGCTGGACCGCGCAGATCGAGCCGCTGGCCGGTGATGGCCACCCCGGTGACCGCGACGGCACCTCGGCCCAGGCGCGCTTCGCCGAGCCCTATGCGCTGCTGCGCACCGCCGATGGCAGCGTGTATTTCACCGATGCCGGTGACAACAACCGCATCCGCCGCCGGCTTCCCGATGGACGCGTTGAAACGGTGGCCGGGCAGGGCGAAGGCCTGGCCGATAGTCCGGGCCTGCAGGCGCGCTTCAATACGCCGTCGGGCATCGCCGCCGATGCGCAGGGCAACCTGTACGTGGCCGACACCGGCAACCACGCGATCCGCCGCATCGGCACCGATGGCCAGGTGACCACCGTGGCCGGTGGCACGCAGGGCTATGCCGATGGCCCGGCCGCACAGTCGCGCTTTGACGGCCCGATGGGCATTGCCGTGGACGCGCAGGGCCAGGTGTTCGTGGCCGATACCTGGAACGACCGCATCCGGGTGATCGGCACCGATGGCAACGTGCGCACGCTGGCCGGTGGCGATCGCCCGGGCTTCGCCGATGCAGTGGGTGGCGAGGCCCGCTTCGATACACCAGTGGCACTGGCCTTCGACGCGCACGGTGCGCTGCTGGTGGCCGACTTCTTCAACAACGCGGTGCGCCGTGTCGGTGCCGACGGCACGGTGAGCACCGTGGTCGGCAACGATGGCGTCATCAACGGGCCGCTGTCGCTGGCCACGACCCACGACGGCGTGCTGTACGTGGGCGACTTTGGCGGGCGCATCGTGCAGGTAACCCCGCAGGGCCACCAGATCACACTGCTCGGCAACGATCGGTTGCCGCGCCTTGCCCGACCCAGTGGCTTGGCTGTGGAGGACGACGGCAGCCTGCTGGTGGCCGACGCCGCCGCTTACCGCGTGCACCGCGTGCGACCGTTGGCAGTGGGCGCGCTGCCTGCACCGGCGCTGGTCGGGCCCGCCGCGGACGCCGCGCTGCCCGATACCGGCGGGCGCTGGCCGCTGGCACCGCAGCAGGGCTGGCATGAAGTGGTTGGCACGCTGGGCGAAGTGCGCGGCACCTTCACCGGCGAGAGCCGCCACCACCTGCACGGCGGCTTCGACGTGCGCGGCGACGTGGGGCAGACCGTGCTGGCCATCGCCGACGGCAAGATCAGCAGTCCGATCGCGGCGTGGAGCCTGGGTGGCCAGGCCGAAGGGCTGGCGGTGGGGCGCCTGAACTACATCCACATGCGGGTGGGCCGCACTCCCGCCGGCGAGCCGTTCGATGCACGCTGGCAGCCGCTGTACGGCGAGGACGGCAAGCTGGAGCGCATCCGCGTGCGGCGTGGTACGCGCATCCATGTCGGCGACCGTCTGGGCAGCATCAACAGCCAGGCGCACGTGCACCTGCAGGTGGGCACCAGCGGTTTCGAGACCAATGCGGTGGCGCTGGGCTTCACCGGTTACGCCGACCATTTCGCGCCGCGCATCACCGATGTCGGTCTGCTGGATGACAACGACCAGCCGCTGGCCGCAGGCAGCGACGGCGTGGTGATGCTGGCCCGGGAGGGGCGTGGCGTGCAGATCGTGGTGGAGGCGTGGGACCAGGTGGACAACAACCTGCCGCGCCGCCGGTTGGGGCCGTACCAGGTGGGCTACCAGATCCTCGACGCCGCCGGGCAGCCGCTGCAGGGTTACGAACAGCCGCGCTGGAACATCGTGTTCAACCGCATGCCGCCGCAGAAGCAGGCGGTGAAGGTGGCCTATGCGCCGGACAGTGGCATCACCGTGCATGGCAGCGCGGTAACCCGCTTCCGCTACCTGGCGACCAACACCGTGCGCGATGGCCTGATGGAAACCGGGCGCTGGCAGCCGGCGGCGCTGCCGCCGGGCGAATACATCATCCGCGGCAGTGCACGCGACTACAGCGGCAACGAAGGCATCGGCAAGCGCGATATCAGGGTGCGGCTGCTGCCATAGCCGCGGCCGGCGCGCCGCAACGTTCGCGCTCGGCGTCCATGTCTTCCAGCGGTCGCACTTCGATGCTGCCAAAGCGTGCCCAGGGGAATTCGCAGGCGATGCGCATGGCCTCGTCGCGGTCGCGTGCGCGGATGAGGTTGAAGCCGGCCAGCAGTTCGCGGGTTTCGGCGAAGGGGCCGTCGAGCACGCGGCTGTGGCCATCGCGCACGCGCAGGGTCTGGGCGGTGTCGACCGGCTGCAGTTTCTGTGCGGCCAGCAGGGTGCCTTCGGCCTGCAGCTGATCGGCGTGGGCGAGGCAGTCGCGCATCAGTGCATTGAACTCGTCGCTGGGCAGGGCCTGCAGCAGGGCGGGTTCGATGTAGATGAGGAGCAGGTACTGCTGCATGGTACGGTCCTGGCGGGGCGGGGTTTCATGATGGCGCAGGTTGGGTTGCGGGCATGCTGCGGCGCGAAAGGCCGCCTGCGGCGGGGGATCGGCGAACGGCGGAGCCCCTCCGTGGTGGGGGCTGAAAGCCCGGGGAGTGAGGGTTGGCCGGGAGGGTGGGTTGGCTGGGGGACGCTGCAAGTACGTCCATGTAAGCTCGGTCGCCGCATC
>NZ_QETL01000180.1:0-3693 GCF_003105135.1 Stenotrophomonas sp. SPM
AGTTTCCGGGCGCGTCAGCCACGGAAAAGAAAAAAGAAAATCAAAATCAAACGCAGGTCGCTTCGCTCGTACCCACCCAGGCGTGGACCAAGCGTGTCGACCAAGGTCGACACCTAACGGATTCGCGGTTTACCCACCGTCACCGGAAAGCTTTCCGGGGTGGGGCGGTGGGCTTGCAGGACCGCAGGCGCCACGGATGGCGCCTACGAGCCCCCAAGGATGGGTTTACGGCGTGTCCTGCAAGCCCACACCGCCCCGCCCAACAAACAGAAAAGCCAGAGCCGGCTGCTGCTACGGCTCTGGCTTCGGCTGTTGTTGTTGCTGTTGCCTCAGCAGGTGCCGGGCCGCAGGCCCGGCTGACAAACTCAGACCACGGGTTCGCGCAGGACCGGGTTGTCCCAGCCCGGGCGCGGGGCGAATCGGTCGCCGTGGCGCTGCTGCAGCGCCTTCAGCCGCTCGACGATCGCATCGGCACCCACCGCACGGATGTGCTGGATCGGACCGCCGCGGAACGGGGCAAAGCCCGTACCGAAGATCACTCCGGCATCAAGCAGGTCCACGTCGGCCACCACGCCTTCGTGCAGGCAGGCCACCGCCTCGTTCAGCAGCGGCAGGATCAGGCGGTCTTCCAGGTCCGCCGGGGCCTGGTAGTCGCGGGCCACGTCCGGCTTCTTCGCCCGGCCGTTTTCCCAGGTGTAGATGCCCTGGCCATCCTTCTTGCCGCGCTTGGCCGGGTCCACCGTCGCCAGCGCCTCGGGCACCTGCAGGCCCAGGAACGGTGCCAGCTCCTTGCCCACGCCGGCGGCCACGTCCAGGCCCACCGTGTCGATCAGTTCGATCGGGCCCATCGGCATGCCGAACTTCACCGCCGCCTTGTCGATCACCGGGCCCGGAATGCCTTCGGCATAGGCGGTGGCCGCTTCCAGCATGTACGGGAACAGCACGCGGTTGACCAGGAAGCCCGGACTACCGGCCACCGGCACCGGGAACTTGCCCAGCGCCTTGCAGAACGCGGCCAGGCGGCGCTCGGTCTCCGGCGCCATGCCGTCGTGGTGGATGATTTCCACCAGCGGCATCTGCGCCACCGGGTTGAAGTAGTGCAGGCCGGCGAACTGGGCCGGGCGCTGGATGTGGTCGCGCAGTTCCACCAGCGGAATCGACGAAGTGTTGGTGGTCAGCAGCGCGTCCAGCTTCATCTTCGGTTCCAGCGTCTGGTACAGCGCACGCTTGGCCTCCGGGTTCTCGATGATCGCTTCGATGACCAGGTCGGCCTCGGCCACGCCGTTGCCTTCCAGGTCGGCACGCAGGCGCGCCGCTACCGCCGGGCGCTTGCTCTCGTCGCGCACCTTCTTGGCGAACAGGGCCTGCGCACGTTCCATGGCCCGGTCGATGAAGCGCTGCTCACGGTCCTGCAGCGTCACCTCGAAGCCCTTGTAGGCGGCCCAGGCGGCAATGTCGCCGCCCATCACGCCGGCGCCGACCACGTGCACGTGGCGGATGCCGGAATCGCCGCCGCCTAGGCCCTTCAGGCGTTCGGTCAGGAAGAAGATGCGGATCAGGTTGCGCGCGGTTGGCGTGCTGGCCAGCTTCACCACGGCGCGGCGCTCGGCGTCCAGGCGCGCCTGCACCGGCTTGCCGGCGGTGCGCTGCCAGGTGCTGATCAGCGCGTACGGCGCCGGGTACTGGTCCTTCTTCGCCTTGCGTGCGACCTGCTTGACCATCTGCGGGGCCAGCAGCTTGCGCGCCAGCCAGGTGTTGGTTGCCCAGGCGGTGGCGTGCTGCTTGAACGGGCGGGTGGTGCCGGACAGGGCCAGGGCCACGGCGGTATCGAGTACCACCGCTGGGGCCACCACCTTGTCGACCAGGCCGATGCCGCGGGCGGCCGAGGCCGACAGGGTGCGGCCGGTCAGCATCATGTCCATCGCCGAGGGCGCGCCCACCAGCTGCGGCAGCCGCGCGCTGCCGCCCCAGCCCGGGAAGATGCCCAGCTGGGTCTCCGGCAGGCCGATGCGGGTGCTGCTGTCATTGGAGGCCACGCGGTAGCGGCAGGCCAGCGCCAGCTCGGTGCCGCCGCCCAGGCAGTGGCCGTGGATGGCCGCCACGGTGGGGCAGGGCAGCTCGGCCAGCTTCTGGTAGGTGGACTGGCCGCGGCGGATCGCGTCGTTCACGGTGCCGCGGCGGTCGAACTCCTGGAACTCCTTCAGGTCCGCCCCGGCGATGAAGCCGGCCTTCTTCAGCGACTGGATGACCACGCCCTTGGGCGGGTCCAGGGCGATGCGCTCGAGCAGGTCGCCCAGCTCCAGCAGCACGTCCTGCGACATCGCGTTGACACTGCTGTCCTGACGATCCAAAGACAGCACGACCACGCCGTCATCGCGGATCTCGGGGTGCCAGTGGCTGAAGCGGAGACCATCGAAGCCTGAGAGCATGAACGTTCCATCCGGTTGTGTATGGAGAAGCGGCTATGATCCAGAGGTTGTTTCCCCCGCGTCAAATCCCTATAGCTGGGGAGTGGCGACCCCGGATCCATGGCCCCGGACCGGGACGCTAGCGGAACGGTGGTTAAAAGCTGGTGCGGCGCCAGGTGATCGGCGACTGAACTTTTCCCGGGATTGGCAGTCTCATTGCCCGACGTCGGTTGGGCTGACAGGAGTGCGGCCCCTCATGGCCGATGTTGAAACACCGCAGGAGCTGGATCTGGAACTGGTCCGGCGCGTGCAGCGCGGCGAGAGCGCGGCCTTCGATGTCCTGGTACGCAAGTACCAGCACCGGGTCGTCGGTCTGGTCGGTCGCTACATCGCCGACTGGAGCGAATGTCAGGACGTCGCCCAGGACACTTTCATCCGCGCCTACCGCGCGATCGGAAGTTTCCGTGGCGATGCCCAGTTCTCCACCTGGTTGCATCGGATCGCCGTGAATACCGCTAAAAACTACCTGGCTTCACACAACCGACGCCCGCCGACCGATGACATCGACATCGGCGACGCCGAGCAGTTCGATACCGGGACACGCCTGCGCGACACCGACACGCCCGAACGCGAGTTGATGCGCCAGGAGCTGGAACAGACGGTGATGAAGGCCGTCAACGCGCTGCCGGAAGAACTCCGGTCGGCGATCACCCTGCGCGAGGTGGAAGGCCTGAGTTACGAGGAAATCGCGCAGAAGATGGGGTGCCCGATCGGCACCGTGCGGTCCCGGATCTTCCGGGCGCGCGAGGCGATCGACACTGAACTCCGGCCGCTGCTGGATATCGGCAGCGCCACCCGCGAGAAGAGCCGCGTATGACCCACAGTCCGTTGAACGAATCGCAGAACCACCAATCCCCCGCCGGGCAGCGCCTGGACCAGCGCCACCGCGAACAGCTGTCGGCCCTGGTCGATGGCGAGCTCGGTGCCGATGAGGCCCGCTTCCTGCTGCGCCGCATGGAACACGACCCGGAACTGTCCGGCAGCCAGGAACGCTGGCAGCTGCTCGGTGACGTCATGCGTGGCCAGGCCTCGCTGCTGGCCCCGCCGGGGTTCAGTGCCGCCGTGGCTTCTGCCATCGCCGCCGAGCCGGCGACGCGGGCCGAGCCGCGCCGCCTGGTGCGCCGCACCGGTTGGCGTGCCTGGGGTGGCGGTGCCGCACTGGCCGCCTCGGTGGCCGCCGTGGCCCTGTTCATGGGCGGCGAGAAACTGGAGGATGCCGGTCCCG
>NZ_QETL01000181.1:0-3642 GCF_003105135.1 Stenotrophomonas sp. SPM
GGCGGCGACGGTCGTGGCAGCCGCAGCGGCTTCGGCCGCACGGCGCTCGCGGCGCGACGGCTTCTGCGCCAGCAGGTTGCTTTCGCCCGGCTGCAGCGCGCGCACTTCCACGTTGCCGGTGCCGCGCTGGGTGATGCCCAGGCGCACGGCGGCGGCGTAGCTGAGGTCGACCACGCGGCCATCGTGGAACGGGCCACGATCGTTGACGCGCACGATCACCGATTCGCCGTTGTCCAGGTTGGTCACGCGGGCGAAGCTGGGCAGCGGAAGCGTCTTGTGCGCGGCGGTGAACTGGTACATGTCGTAGACCTCGCGGTTGGAGGTCAGGCGGCCGTGGAACTTGGCGCCGTAGTACGACGCAGTGCCGCGCTCGACATAGTCATGGGTGTCGTCGAGCACCTTGTACGACTTGCCCAGCACCACGTATGGCGATTTGTTGCCGATGACCGAGCGCTCGATCGCGGTCACTTCCGGCTCGGGAATGCAGGCCACGTTCGGCACGTAGCTGGGCGTGGTGTCCTTCACCCCCGGCTTGTACAGCCCGCCGGCGGTGTAGTTGCCGCGCGTGCTGAGGTCCTCGGTGGCGGCCGCGTACGGCGAACCGTCCGGGCAGTGCGCCGGGCGCCCGCCCTTGCCCTGCACCACCGTGCTGGGCACCTTGCCGCCATGGCCGGCACTGGGTTTGTTCGGTGCGCTGCTGCAGGCCGCCAGCGCCAGCACGACGATTCCGGGGACCAGCCATCTGATGTTCATGCCGGGGGCAGCTCCTGTCCGGCAATGGCCTGCGACAACTGGAACACGGCCATCGCGTACATCTTGGAGAGGTTGTAGCGGGTGATCGCGTAGTAGTTCTGGAAGCCCAGCCAGTACTGCTTGCCGGTGCTGCCTTCAAGCGTGATCGGCGTGGCGGTGGCACCCGGCTGCACCGGCGCGCTGGGCTGGTAGCCGCGCTGGGCCAGGTCGGCCAGCGACCAGGTGGGCATCCACTCGGTCGGGTTGAATTCCTCGCGCCCCGGCGCCAGCGTGGCCGGCACCGCCACCTGACCGCCGCGCACCCAGCCGCCCTTCTTCACGAAGTAGTTGGCGATGGACGAGAACACGTCGTCGTAGCTGGTGAACAGATCGCGGCGACCATCGCCATTGCCGTCGACGGCGTAATCCAGATAGCTGGAGGGCATGAACTGGCCCATGCCCATCGCACCGGCATAGCTGCCCTTGAGCGTGGTGATGTCCAGCCTCTCTTCCCGGCCCAGCTCGAACAGCTTGGCCAGTTCATCGCGGAAGAACAGCTCGCGGCGCACTTCGCGTTCCAGCTTGGCCGGGTCGCCGCTGCGCGGGTAATAGAAGGCCAGCGTGTACAGCGCATCGAGCACGCGGTGGCTGCCGGCGTTCTTTCCGTAACTGGTTTCCACGCCGATGATGGCCACGATCACTTCTGCGGGCACGCCGGTGCGCTGCTGCACGCGGTCCAGTTCGGCGCGGTGTTCGGCCAGGAAGGCGCGGCCGCCATCGATGCGCGCCTTGCTGATGAACATCGGCCGGTATTCGTTCCACGGCTTGACCCGCTCGGCCGGCCGCGACATGGCCGCGATGATCGGCTGGCGCACCTGCGCCTGGTCGAGCACGCGGGCGATCTCGGCCGGCGCCAGGCCATAACGCTTGGCGGTGTCGGCGATGAAGTTGGCGCGGGCGGTCTCGAACGGCACCGGGGTCAGGTCAACCGGTGGCGCAGTGGCTGCGGTCGCTTCCGGGGCAGCTTCGGCCGGGCCCTGCTGGGGCTTGCCGGCCGGATGGCGCGGCGTGCTGCTGGCCTGGGGTGAAGTCGGGGGGGACGTCGGCTGGGTCGCGCAGGCGACCAGACCGAGGGTGAGCAAGCAGGCCAGGGAGCGTCGAATCATCGTCGCAGGTTAGCAGGTCATGGATGAATTAAAACCCCTAACACCATGAATCACAACGATTTGCCCGCGTTCAGCGGGAAATGTGAAGGCGTCGTGATCACCCTGCCCCATTCAGGCAGAGGTTGCCGGTTGCGCCCCCATCCCCGCAGGCGCAACCGGCGACCGGATCCTGTCGATACCTGCGCGGCTGTCGCTCCCCAGTGACAGTGCCCCGCGCTCCCTGTATCCGTTGGACCACCAGTACTGCTTTCCCGCCCGACGACCCCTCCCGCTGCATCTACAGACGGCGCGCCGTGCCGAACGGGCCGCCATTGTGCAGGCCGATTGCGACAAGTCCATTGATCCGGATCAACGCTGCGTCAAAGTGTGAATTGTTCCGCACTTTTTATGGAACTTCGTCGGCGGGGAAGTCGCTCTCGTAGAGTCGAGCCATGCTCGACTGCATTTCGCCGGAAGCCGTCGAGCATGGCTCGACGCTAAAGAGGTCAAAACCCGCCGGGCATGGCCCGGCGCTACCCGTTCACCGGCCGGTGCGCGCGCACTGCCATCACCAGGCCGATCCCCGCCAGCAGCGAAACGGCCGAGGTGCCGCCGTAGCTGACCAGCGGCATCGGGATGCCCACCACCGGCAGCAGGCCGGAAATCATTCCGCCGTTCACCAGAACATAGACAAAGAACGCCAGCCCCAGGCTGCCGGCCAGCAACCGCGCATGCGTGTCGCGCGCGTGCACGGCAATCCACAGGCAGCGCCCGACCACGAACAGGTACAGCGCGAACATCGTCGCCACGCCGATCCAGCCGAACTCTTCGCTCAGCACTGAGAACGCGAAATCGGTGGTGTACTCGGGCAGGAAATCCAAGGTGGCCTGCGTGCCGTTGCCCCAGCCGCGGCCTTCCCATCCGCCCGAACCAATGGCGATGCGTGACTGCAGGATGTTCCAGCCGGTGCCGAGCGGATCCGCGGCGGGGTCGAGGAAGGTCAGTACGCGATCCTTCTGGTACTGCCGCAGCAGACCGAACCAGGCCATCGGCGCGGCCATCGCCACACTGGCCAGCCCGGCCACCACCCAGCCCCAGTGCAGGCCGGCCAGCAGCAGCGCGAACACGCCGCTGGCTGTCACCAGGGTGGCCGTGCCCAGGTTGGGCTGCAGCAGGATCAGCACCGCGGGGACGCCGATCAGCGCCGCGGCAGTCAGCACCGCGCGTGGCGATGGCGGCAGCGGCTGGCGGTGCAGGTACCAGGCCATCATCAGCGGCAGGCTGAGTTTGAGCAGCTCGGACGGTTGCAGGTAGAACACCCCCAGGTTGAGCCAACGTTGGCCGTACTTGCCGGTCCCGATCACGTACACCGCCATCAACGGCAGCATCGACAGCACATACAGGGCCGGGGTCCACGCGCGCAGGCGCAGCAGCGACACCCGCGACAGCAGCCACATCGCCACCAGGCCACCGGCAAAGCGCGCGGCCTGCCCGGTGACCGGACCCGACACGCTGTGCAGCACGGCCAGGCCGGCTGCCATCAGCAGCAGCAACCCAAGCAGCAGCGGCAGATCGATCGTACGCACCGCCTCGCGGCAGATGCCGAATAGACGTTTCCATTCCACCCGGGCAGGGTAGCGAGCGGCGCTTGCGTGAAGCTTTCCGATGCCGCCCGGCCCATAGCCGGCTAAGCATCTTCTGTAGAGCCGAGCCCATGCTCGGCTGCTTTTCACACGAAGGGGTCGGATCCCTCCTCTGCGAGGAG
>NZ_QETL01000182.1:0-3620 GCF_003105135.1 Stenotrophomonas sp. SPM
GCGCATTGTTCAGCGGAACAGCCGTGCGCGCGCCAGCCGGCCACGCCCATGGCGAGCGCGGCGGAGGCATCGCCGCTGGCCAGCAGCAGGGCACGGCGGGGCGCCAGCGGTCCGCCGGCCAGGACCAGGCGGGCGAGGGCATCGGGGGCAGAGGCGGGGCGAGGCATCGCCCGACTATCGGCCACGGGCGACGAAGGCGCCCTAGGGCGCCTTCGCGTTCTGCTGTCAGGGGAGTCCGCTGCCGGTGGGTAGGGTCGAGCGTTGGTCGACTACCGCGGACGGATCGAAGCGCAGTCGACCAACGGTCGACTCTACTTCGCGTCCGGGTGCTGGACGCTGTAACCCACGTTCACCGGCTTCACGCCCTGCATCACCAGCGCGTAGCTGACGTTGTCAAAGGTGCGGAACACCATCGCGTGGGCGGCATATTCGTCCGGCAGGCTGACCCGGCCCGCACCGGTGGACGGCGAATCGTCCATGCGCGAGGAGTTCGGGTACTTCATGCGGTGGGCGACATGGCTGCCCTGGCGCCACAGCGAGAACACCGTGCCGTTGTCCACGCCCTGGCTGCGGCCGGCGGAGATGGCGATGACGTCGCGCGGGCCGCCGGCATTGAACATGTCGGCAACGGCCAGCACGCGCACATCCAGGCCTTCCAGGCTGGCGGCGGGCACATGCGGGAAGAACTGCAGGTCGTACGGCTGGGCCTCCACCGGCACCAAGCGGTCACCGGCACGCACTTCACGGCCGTCGCCGTTGGCGTCCAGCATCAGCGTGGAGGCTTCGGTCTTGCCGCCGGCCACCTGGGTGATGGTGCCGAGGCCGACCTGGGCCAGCTCATAGCCCAGCACGCCGCGGCGATGGTTGGGCGCGTTGTAGGCCTTCCACAGGTTGCCGCTGCCCGGGGTGACGTCGCCGTTGGCGGTCAGGTCCTCGGTCGGCTTGGGCTGGCCGTAGCGCACGGTCGGGCGGACCACGGCCCAGCGCTGGCCGACCTGGGCATCGGCCAGGCGGACATAGGCGGCCTGGCCGCTGGTGGCGCGCAGGCGGTTCCCTTCCAGGCCGACCACGTAGGGCAGCTGGTCGATGCTGTCGACCACGCTCAGCTGCTTCAGGAAGGGTTCGACCTCCGAGAGCGGCACGCCGGTCACCGGGGCTTCCGTGCGCGGGCCGGGCTGGGCAGTCACACGGTCCAGGTAGGCCAGGCTGAGCACGTCACCCGGGTAGATAAGATGCGGGTTGGCGATCTGCGGGTTGGCCTGCCAGATCTCGGGCCACAGCCAGGGCTTCTGCAGGAACCGGCCTGCAATGTCCCACAGCGTGTCCCCTTTGCGGACCACATAGGTGTCCGGGTGCCCGCCGTTCACTTCAACGGCGGTAGCATAGGCAGCCACGGTCAGCATCGCCGCAGCGACGACCGTACGAAAACGAAGCAACATAGGTGCGAAGCCCTGATTCCCCAACAGGTTCGCGCACTATAGTCCAGAAACCGGGGCGCAAGGCAAGCGTTGCAGATAGAATCTGCGACGTATGCCGGCGTATCCCCGGCCCCAACCCGGAAACAGCCATGGCCCTGCTCCCCATTCTTGAGTTCCCCGATCCGCGCCTGCGTACCAAGGCTGCGTTGATCGACGCCGCCGAGGTGACCACCCCGGCCTTCCAGACCCTGCTCGACGACATGTTCCAGACCATGTACGACGCTCCCGGCATCGGCCTGGCCGCCAGCCAGGTGGACGTGCACAAGCGCTTCATGGTCATCGACGTGAGCGAAGAGAAGAACGAGCCGCGGGTGTTCATCAACCCGGAGATCGTCGCCAAGGACGGGGGCCAGGTGTACCAGGAAGGCTGCCTCTCGGTGCCCGGCATCTTCGCTGACGTGACCCGCGCCGACTCCATCACGGTGAAGTTCCTCGACCGCCAGGGGCAGCCGCAGGAGCTCACCACCGACGGCCTGCTGGCGGTGTGCGTGCAGCACGAGATGGACCACCTGGACGGCAAGCTGTTCATCGACTATCTGTCGCCGCTGAAGCGCGAAATGGTCCGCAAGAAGCTGGCCAAGCAGCGCAAGCACGTGGCCTGACCGCCATCGCGGGCCGCCCTTCGCGGTGGCCCCTGCCTGCGCGTCCCGCGCGGGCTGCACGGCGCCGGCCGACGGCGCCGTTGTTCTTTCTGCACGTATCCATCCTGCAAGTGGGGTAGCCATGAGGATTGTCTTTGCCGGTACGCCGGAATTCGCGGTGTCGTCGCTGCGCGCGGCCGCACGCCATCACGAGGTCGTGGCCGTCTACACCCAGCCGGACCGCCCGGCCGGCCGTGGCCGTGGCCTGGCACCGTCGCCGGTCAAGCTCGAAGCGGTGGCCCGTGGCATCCCGGTTTACCAGCCGGAAACCCTGAAGGACCCGGCCGCCCAGCAGCAGCTGCGCGACCTGCAGCCGGACCTGATGGTGGTGGTGGCCTATGGCCTGATCCTGCCCAGGGCGGTGCTGACCATTCCGACCCACGGCTGCTGGAACGTGCACGCCTCGCTGCTGCCGCGCTGGCGCGGCGCCGCGCCGATCCAGCGCGCGATCCAGGCCGGCGATGCCACCACCGGCGTGTGCCTGATGCAGATGGAAGCGGGCCTGGATACCGGTCCGGTGCTGCTGCACCAGGAGCTGGCCATTGCCGGCACCGCCACCGGCGGCGACCTGCATGACGCGCTGGCCGCCCTGGGCGCGCAGGTGCTGTCCGACGGCCTGGGCCTGCTGCGCGCGGGCATCAAGCCGATCGCGCGGCCGCAGCCGGAACAGGGCGTGACCTACGCGCACAAGCTGGACAAGGCCGAAGCGAAGCTGGACTGGGCGCTGGACGCGCAGGCACTGGCGCGCACCGTGCGTGCGTTCAACCCGTGGCCGATCGCCGAAGCGCAGCTGGCCGGCGAGCGCGTGCGCATCCATGGCGCGGTGGCGCTGGACCTGGCGCATGGCAAGGCCCCGGGCACGGTGCTGGCTGCCGGCCGCGAAGGCATCGACATTGCCTGCGGGCAGGGCGCCCTGCGCCTGCGCGTGCTGCAGCGCGAGGGCGGCAAGGCGATCACCGCCGCCGATTACCTCAATGCGCGTCGCGACCTGCGCGTGGGAGCGTAACCCGGTGTCGAAGCAGAACGATTTTTCCATTGCCAAGGCCGCGCCGGGCGCCGCCACCCGCATGCTGGCCGCACGCGTGCTGGCCCAGGTGTTCACCCGTGGCCGTTCGCTGAAGGCCGAACTTGCATGGGCCCTGCCCAAGCTGGCCGACACCCGCGACCGCGCGCTGCTGGAAGCCCTGTGCTTCGCCGTGCTTCGCCGTCGCAGCACCTATGACGCTGCGCTGCAGGCGTGGATGCAGAAGCCGCTGTCGGCGCGCGATGCCGACCTGCGCACCCTTCTGATGGTTGGTTTCGCCCAGCTGGACGTGCTGGAGCTGCCCGCGCATGCGGCGCTGTCGGCCACCGTCGATGCGGCGCGCGCGCTGGGCCGCGAGCGCCAGGCCGGCCTGGTCAACGCCATCCTGCGCCGTGCGCAGCGCGAGGGCTTCCCGGAACAACCTGCGCGCGACGCGTTCCCGGCCTGGCTGGCCGAGGCGGTCGAGCGCGACTGGCC
>NZ_QETL01000183.1:0-3576 GCF_003105135.1 Stenotrophomonas sp. SPM
GGGACCGTAGGCGCCACGGACGGCGCCTACGAGCTACATGGACGTATTTACCGCGTGTCCCGTCCGCCCCTCCCCGCGCCGCCCAAGCGATCCAAGGAGGCGCTGAACCCACCTGAACGAGAGGCGGGAACTTGCAGGAAGACCCGAACTGCAGCAGAGTGCGCGGCCCCCGCCCGCCCCCGGACCTCCCCATGCGCCTTGGCATCGACTTCGGTACCAGCAACTCCGCCGCCGCCATCGTCCGTGATGGACAGCTGCTGCCGATCCGCTTCGGCGAAGCGGAACAGTTCCGCACCAGCGTGTATTTCCCCGGCGTGGTGCCCGACCCGGACGACTTCCAGCTCGATGCCGGCCAGGAACACGAACTGCAGCAGATGATCGACAGCGCCGCGCGTGCCGCCCGGGCCGCCGGCCAGGAACGCACCCCGCAGGCGCTGCGCCGTGAAGCCCTGCGCGCCCTGCGCCGCGAATGGATGGAAGCCCGCGCCGGCAAGGAACGCAGCGCCAGCGACCTGCTGCAGAACGCCATCTACGGCGATGACGCCCTCGAAGCCTATTTCGAGGAACACGAAGGCAACCTGGTGCAGAGCCCGAAGTCGATGCTCGGCTACAACCTGCACCCGCGCGCGCGCCAGACCATCACCGGCATCGCCGCGCACATCCTCGAACACATCCGCCTGACCGCCAGCGCCCAGCTCGGCCAGCCGCTGCGCGCGGCCCTGCTCGGCCGCCCGGTGCAGTTCCGCAGCTCGATCGGCGCCGCCGGCAATGACCAGGCGCTGGACATCCTGCGCGAGGCCGCCACCCAGGCCGGCTTCGACCAGATCGATTTCCTCGAGGAGCCGGCCGCGGCGGCCATGCACTACCACGCCGAAAGCCGTGAGCGGCACCAGGCTGTCATCGTCGACATCGGCGGCGGTACCACCGACATCGCCCATGCCGAAGTCGGTGGCGATGCCGCCCCGCGCATCCACCGGGCCTGGGGTATCGCCCGTGGCGGTACCGATATCGATCTGTCACTGAGCCTGTCCAGCTACATGCCGCTGTTCGGCCGCGGCGTCACCCGCGTGCCCGCCCACCACTACGTGGAAGCGGCCACCGTGCAGGACATGACCCGCCAGCGCGATTTCCGCCAGCACAAGTACGACCATGTCGACGATCCGTGGGGTTCGCGCCTGCAGGCGCTGCAGGACGCCGGCAACACCGCGCGCCTGTACCGCGACGTCGAACGCGCCAAGATCGCCCTGAGCAGCAGCCCCAGCCACCGCAGCACGCTGGACTACATCGCCCGCGACCTGCATGCCGACAGCAGCACCGACGGCCTGGCCACGGCCGCCTCGGGCTACCTGACCCAGATCCGCGAGCTGCTGGCCCAGGTCCGCAGCGACATCGGCGGCGACCCGGATGCGGTGTTCCTGACCGGCGGCATGTCCCGCGCCGGCTACCTGCGGCAGGCCGCCGCCGAGGCCTTCCCGGGCGCCCGCATGGTCCACGGCGAGCCCTCGCTGGGCGTCGTCCAGGGCTTGGCGCTCGCGGCAGCCAGCCGGGATTAACAAAACGTTACGCGGAGTTTGCTACCCTCGGTAGGCTTGATAGGGCTCTACCTTCCGCCGGCTGCGCCGGTGTGTGTACCCGGGTAGGGCCCGGCCCGCCCAGCGGGCCTTGCGGCCATGCCTTCTGGCTCGTTCATGGTCCGCGTACTACCCGAGCCGCCATCGAGACCCGCTTTGGGCACCCGCCTGGCCCCCGTGGCCGCACAACCTGAAGAAACACCAGCACCCATCGACTGCCGCCGTTGTGACGCGGTCTGTTGCCGGTTGCCCGTGCTGCTGCAGGCCGGCGACAACGTGCCCCGCCAGTATACCTCGCGCGACAGGCACGGCCGTGCCGTGATGGCGCGCAATGACGAGGGCTGGTGCGCGGCGATCGATCCCTATCACCTGCGCTGCACGATCTATTCGCAGCGCCCGGCGATCTGCCGCCAGTTTTCGATGGGTGGCGACGACTGCCGCCGCGAGCGGCAGGATTACCTGCGCCAGGCCGATGCCTGGTCGCTTTCCTCCCCTTCCACCTGACAGGAGCAACCATGCCCCGCAAGGCAAAGACCCCCGCGAAGGCTACCAACAGCATCCGCAGCGAACGCAAGGGCGCGGCCGCCAGCACCACGGTCAGCAGCGATTCGATTGCGTCCGATCTGGCCGCGTTCCGCAAGAGCGGTGGCAAGATCGAAGTGCTTGGCACCACCTGGGCGCTGAAGAAAGCCAGCTGACCCACCCTGACCGCGGCGGCGCTGCCGCCGCGGCCTGCCGGGCCGCGCTCAGCGGTCCAGGCTGACCCGCACGCTGCCCGAATGCGACTGGATGCGGATGTCACCATCGCCGCCACCCAGCTTCGTGTCCAGGCTGCTGCCCGGCCCATAGCGCGGCCGCTCCACGGTGCCGGCATCACTGTTGATCGAGCCGGCGAAGCTGTTCACCGACAGCTGTGCCGAGACCTTGACCGGCAACCGCAGGTTGACCGACGCACTGACCGATTCCACGTTGATGCGGCCCCCCGGCGCCAGGCCGGAGGTGGACAGATCGATGGCGCCCGAGACCGTCTCCACCGCCAGGCGCTGGACGCGGCCGGCATCCACGCCGACCCGCCCGGACACCGTCTGCGCACCAATATCCCCAGACACGCCGCCGCCGGCCTCGATGCGACCGCTGACCGTGTTCACATCCAGCCGCGGCGTCTGCAGCTTGGCGATGACATTGCCGCTGACCGTGTTGAGCTTGCTGTCGCCACTGCGTCCGGCCGCGGTCAGGCTGCCGCTGACCGTATCGGCCTGCAGGCGGCGCACGTCGATGCCACTGATGTCCTGGTCGGCACTGACCGTGCTCAGCAGCAGTTCCGACGCGCGCGGGACATTCAGCACCAGCGTCGCCGTGCCATTGGTGTGGCGGCGCGGATACTCCACTTCCCAGCGCACGCGGTTGGCGCTCTTTTCCTGGCGCAGCTGCAGGCCATCGCCGAGGCTGCCGGTCAGCTGCACCTCGTTGCGGTCCCAGCCGCGCACGGTGACCTTGCCGGCCACGTTGCTAAGCTCGATGCGGCCACCACTGGCCAGGGTATGGCGCTCATCGACGCGGGTGTCGGCCAGGGCCAGCGAGGGCAACAGCAGCAACGCAGCGCAGAGCGGAAAAAGGGATCGCATGGGGTGTCTCCTCAGGTTGTCATTCCGGCTGCGGCGGCCTGCGCCGCCTGCCGGGTCAATTCCAGCCGCAGCGCATAGGTACGCTTGAGCTGTCCAAGCAGGTGCGGTGCGCGCGGATCCTGCGCCAGCGCGGCACGGATCTGTGCCGCGCTTTCATCCAGTTCGTGCAGGGCCGGCTGCCATGCGGCCGCGCGGCCACCGGGCAGCGATGCCACGGCCTGCTGGTACTGCTCGGTCATGGCCGCCGCCTGCAGCTGCAGGGTCGATGGCGCCGGCGCCTGCAGCGGCGCCTGCCGCCACGGTGCCACTGCATAGACGGCCAGGCTGGCGGCGAGCGCCGTGCCCAGCGGCAGCCACCCGCGCAGACGGCTGCGCTGCGG
>NZ_QETL01000184.1:0-3410 GCF_003105135.1 Stenotrophomonas sp. SPM
CGGTTGAGGGGGCGTGAGCCGCATGGATGCGGCGACCGAGCTTACAGGGACGTACTTGCAGCGTCCCCCTCAACCGGACCCACCCCGCCATCCCACGGATAGCCAGCTCTTGAATTTGACGTTGCTCTGGCCTGTGGCGGGTGCAGGGCGCAGCCCTGCCATGCCCCCCCCTCCCAATACAGGTAACTGCAGGTCACAGGATAAGCAGACGCCTTGTTGCTGCCCTCGAACAGGTCCACATTCCTGTGCAGGAGGCGGGCTGCCCGCCCGTTCTCGAGACAACAGGAGACCTGCATGTCCGC
The DNA here is from genome assembly GCF_003105135.1 of Stenotrophomonas sp. SPM. Lineage (NCBI taxonomy): Bacteria > Pseudomonadati > Pseudomonadota > Gammaproteobacteria > Lysobacterales > Lysobacteraceae > Stenotrophomonas > Stenotrophomonas sp. SPM. The sequence goes on from NZ_QETL01000184.1 coordinate 303, forward strand.
TGCCCCCATCACCGCCATCCCCCCCGATCCGGCCACCGGCCAGCAGATCGCCAGCCACCCCTTCGCCACCGCCGCTGAACTGGAAGACCTCCTGCAGCGCGGCCAGGTCGGCTTCGCCGCCTGGAGCACGCAGTCGCTGGACGCGCGCGCTGCCGTCCTGCGTGCCATGGCCGCCGTCCTGCGTCGTGACCGGGAGCCGCTTGCCGCGATGGCTACCGCCGAGATGGGCAAGGTACACGCCGAATCGCTGGCCGAGATCGAGAAGTGCGCGCTGCTGTGCGACTGGTATGCCGACAACGGTGCGCAGTTCCTGCGCGACGAGCCCACCCAGGTGCCCGATGACAAGGCCTACGTGTCCTACCTGCCTCTGGGCGTTGTGCTGGGCATCATGCCGTGGAACTTCCCGTACTGGCAGGTGATGCGCGCGGCCGTGCCGATCCTGATGGGTGGCAACGGCTTCCTGCTGAAGCCGGCCGAGAACATCGTCGGTAGCGCGCAGCTGCTCGATGCGGCCTGGCGCGAAGCCGGCCTGCCGGACGGCACCTTCATCGCCGCCAACATCAGCCGCGAGGGCACCAGCGCCGCCATCGCCGATGACCGCATCGCTGCCGTCACCCTCACTGGCAGCGTCGCCGCCGGTCGCAGCATCGCCGCCCAGGCCGGGCAGGCACTGAAGAAGGTGGTGCTGGAACTGGGTGGCTCCGATCCGTTCATCGTGCTCGCCGATGCTGACCTCGACGCCGCCGTCGATGCGGCCGTGGCCTCGCGCTTCCAGAACACCGGTCAGGTCTGCATCGCCGGCAAGCGCATCATCGTCGAAGAGGCTGTCTACGAGCGTTTCGTGGCGCAGTTCTGCCAGAAGGTGAAGGCGCTGACCATCGGTGACGGCCGCGAAGCCGCCAACCGCATCGGCCCGATGGCCCGCCAGGATCTGCTGGAGCAGCTCGACGCGCAGGTGCGTGCGTCGGTCGATGCGGGCGCGCAGCTGCTGGTCGGTGGCCATCAGCTGGACCGGCCGGGCAGCTTCTACGCGCCGACCGTGCTGGCCGGGGTCGAGCCGGGCATGCAGGCCTTCGATACCGAAACCTTCGGGCCGGTGGCCTCGATCAGCCGCGCCCGCGACGCCGACCACGCGGTGGAGCTGGCTAACCAGAGCGAGTTCGGCCTCAGCGGCAACCTGTGGACCGGCAACCATGAACGGGCCATGCAGCTGGCACGCCGGCTGCAGACAGGCGGCGTGTTCGTCAACGGTTTCTCGGCCTCCGACCCGCGCGTGCCGATCGGCGGCGTGAAGAAGAGCGGCTTCGGCCGTGAGCTCTCGCACTTCGGCATCCGTGAGTTCGTCAACGCGCAGACGGTCTGGTTCGACAAGCGTTGACGCGCGGCTTCCACCCTCTCTGCAACGATCCATCATCAGTCCAGCGAAAAGGACGGCATCCAATGTCCAAGGGTTCAGATCTGCTTGTCGCCGCGCTTGAGAACGAAGGCGTCGAGCGCATTTTCGGTATTCCCGGCGAAGAAAACCTCGACGTGGTCGAGTCGCTGCGCCATTCCAGCATCGAGCTGGTCATTACCCGCCACGAGCAGGCGGCGGTGTTCATGGCCGCCACCTACGGCCGCCTGACCGGCAAGCCGGGCGTGTGCCTGGCCACCCTCGGCCCGGGCGCGCTGAACTTCACCACTGGCGCGGCCTATGCGCTGCTGGGGGCGTGGCCGGTCATCATGATCACCGGCCAGAAGGGCATCGTTGCCAGCAAGCAGGCGCGCTTCCAGATCGTGGACATCGTCAGCACGATGAAGCCGCTGACCAAGCTGGCCCGGCAGATCGTCTCGGCGCGCACCATCCCGACCATCGTCCGCGAGGCCTTCCGCGTGGCCCAGGAGGAGCGCCCTGGCCCGGTGCTGCTGGAGCTGCCCGAGGACATCGCCGCCACCGAGGTGGAGGGCGTGCCCCTCATTCCGACCCACGCGGTGGACCGGCCGATTGCCAGCCCGGAAGCGCTGGACCGCGCGGCGGAGATCATCCGCGGTGCCAAGCGGCCGCTGCTGATGATCGCCTCGGCGGCATCGCGCCCGCAGTCCAGCGAGGCGCTGTCGGCCTTCGTGCAGCGCGCCGGCATCCCGTTCTTCACCACGCAGATGGGCAAGGGCGCGGTGGCGGGCGGCTCGGGCCTGTACATGGGCACCGCGGCACTGACCGAGCGCGACTACGTGCACATGGCCATCGACCAGGCCGACGTGATCGTGACCATCGGCCACGAAGTGACCGAAAAGCCGCCCTTCGTGATGCGCCCGGGTGGCCCGACCGTCATCCATATCGGCTATTCGCAGGCGGCGGTGGAGCAGGTGTATTTCCCGCAGGTGGAGGTGATCGGCGATATCGGTCGCTCGCTGACCCAGCTCGCCGACCGCATCGAAGGCGCCGTGCCGCATGCCGATGCGCTGCTGCCGCTGCGCGCGACCATCCTCGAGCACCTTGCCGACCGTGCCGAGGAGGCCGGGTTCACCCCGCAGCGGCTGGTGCATGACGTGCGCCAGGTGATGCCGCCGGACGGCATCGTGGCGCTGGACAACGGCATGTACAAGATCTGGTTTGCGCGCAATTACCGCACCCAGGTGGCCAACACGCTGCTGCTGGACAACGCCCTGGCGACGATGGGCGCGGGCCTTCCGTCGGCGATCCTGGCCTCGATCCTGTATCCCGAGCGGCGGGTGCTGGCGGTCTGTGGCGATGGCGGCTTCATGATGAACAGCCAGGAGCTGGAGACAGCGCGCCGGCTGGGCCTGAACCTGGTGGTGCTGATCCTCAATGACGGCGCCTACGGGATGATCCGCTGGAAGCAGGCGGTGGATGGTTTCACCGACTACGGCATGACCTTCAGCAACCCGGATTTCGTGAAGTACGCCGAGGCGTATGGCTGCAAAGGCCATGAGGTGACCGCCATCGAGCAGTTCATCCCGACCCTGGAAGCGGCGTTCAACGACGGCGGGGTGCATCTGGTCTCGGTGCCAGTGGACTACTCGGAAAACCAGCGGGTGCTGGTGGAGGAACTGCGGCAGGCGTTCCCCGGGAACGGGTGAGGTAGCGCCGGGCCACGCCCGGCGGAT
>NZ_QETL01000185.1:0-3198 GCF_003105135.1 Stenotrophomonas sp. SPM
CCAACAGCCTGCAGGTAGCGCCGGGCCATGCCCGGCCGATACCTTGATCGTTACATCATCCGCACGCGGAAGCGACGGCCCTTGATCTTGCCGGCTTCCAGCTTGGCAACCGCCTTGTTGACCTGCTCACGGGCGATGGCCACGTAGGAGCGGGTCGGGAAGATCGCGATCTTGCCGATGTGCTTGCCCGACAGGCCGGCATCGCCGGTCAGCGCGCCGAGGATGTCGCCCGGGCGCAGCTTGTCGGTCTTGCCACCATCGATGCGCAGGGTGCGCATCGCCGCCTGCGGCAGCTCGGCCGGGCGCGAGGTCGCCAGCGGCGTCTTCTGCCAGTCCAGCGGCTGGCCCAGATGGGCTTCGACGGCCTCGGCGCGGGTCTTCTCGCGACCGGCCACCAGGCTGATCGCCAGGCCGCTGGCACCGGCGCGGCCGGTGCGGCCCACGCGGTGCTGGTAGCTCTCCACGTCGGTGGGCAGCTCGTAGTTGATCACAGCCGCCAGCTCTTCCACATCCAGCCCGCGTGCGGCCACGTCGCTGGCCACCAGCACGTTGCAGCTGCGGTTGGCCAGGCGGAGCAGCACTTCCTCGCGGTCACGCTGCTCCATGTCGCCATGCAGGGCCAGCGCCGAGAAGCCGAACTGCTGCAGCGAGTTGGCGACCTCGTCCACGTCCTTGCGGGTGTTGCAGAACACCACCGCCGATTCCGGCGTGTATTTCAGCAGCAGGCCGGCCAGCGCCTTCTGCCGGTGGGCCGGTTCCACTTCGCAGAACAGGTGGCGGATGGCCGGGGCCTGGTCGGCGCCTTCCACGGTCACTTCCAGCGCATCGCGCAGCAGGTCGCGGGCGATCTCGCGGATGCTGTCGGGGAAGGTGGCCGAGAACAGCAGGCTCTGCCGGTCCTTGTGGGTGCGGCCGGCTATCTCGCGGATCGGCTCTTCAAAGCCCATGTCCAGCATGCGGTCGGCTTCGTCCAGCACCAGGGTGCGCACCGCGCCCAGGTTCAGGGCACGCTTGCGGGCCAGTTCCTGCACGCGGCCGGGGGTGCCGACCACCACATGCGGGTCGTGGCCTTCCAGCGAGGCCAGCTGCGGGCCCAGCGGCACGCCACCGACCAGCAGCAGCAGCTTCAGGTTGGGGATGCCGGTGGCCAGCTTGCGGATCTGCTTGGCGACCTGGTCGGCCAGCTCGCGGGTCGGGCACAGCACCAGCGCCTGCACGCGGATCAGGCTGGGATCGATGGCCTGCAGCAGGCCCAGGCCGAAGGCGGCGGTCTTGCCGCTGCCGGTCGGCGCCTGGGCGATCACATCGCGGCGATCGAGGATTGCCGGCAGGCTCTGCGCCTGGATAGGCGTAAGGGTGGTGTAGCCGAGGGCGTCCAGGCCGGGCTGCAGGGCCGGGCTCAGCGGCAGGGTCGAAAAGTCAGTCATGGCACATTGTACCTGTGTGCCCTGACCGGGTTGCAGCCATGGCTGGGGGAATGCAACGGTCGACTCTAACGCCGAGATTCCGGCGGGCGCCCGCCAACCCGTACAATAGTGGGATGCCTCTGATTACCCTACAGAACGTCGACTTCAGCGTCGGCGGCCCGTTGTTGCTGGAAAAGGCCGAACTGTCGATCGAGCCGGGCGAACGCATCGCCCTGATCGGCCGCAACGGCGCCGGCAAATCCACCCTGCTCAAGCTGCTGTCCGGCGACCACAAGCCTGATGACGGCGAAGTCCGCGTGCAGCAGGGCGTCCGCGTGACCCGCCTGGAGCAGGAAGTGCCGCATGGCGCGGCCGGCTCGGTGTTCGACGTCGTGGCCGATGGCCTGGGCGAACTGGGCCAGTGGCTGGCCGAATTCCACCACCTCAGCCATGCCGAGGTCTTCGACGGTGAAGCCCTGGGCAACGTCCAGGCCAAGATCGATGCCGCCAACGGCTGGGGCCTGGACCAGCGCGTCAGCGAAACCCTGACCAAGCTCGACCTGGATGGCGAGGCCGAATTCGGCCGCCTGTCCGGCGGCATGAAGCGCCGCGTGCTGCTGGCCCGCGCGCTGGTGTCCAGCCCGGACGTGCTGCTGCTGGACGAACCGACCAACCACCTCGACATCGAGGCCATCGACTGGCTGGAAGCCTTCCTCAAGGGCTGGAGCGGCAGCGTGGTGTTCGTCACCCATGACCGCCGCTTCCTGCGCGCGCTGGCCACCCGCATCGTCGAGATCGACCGCGGCCAGGTCACCAGCTGGCCGGGCGACTGGGCCAACTACGAGCGCCGCCGCGAGGAACGCCTGAACGCGCAGGCCCAGGAAAACGCCCGCTTCGACAAGCTGCTGGCGCAGGAAGAAGTGTGGATCCGCCAGGGGATCAAGGCCCGCCGCACCCGCGACGAAGGCCGCGTGCGCCGCCTGAAGGCGATGCGCAACGAGCGTTCCGAGCGCCGCGAACTCAGCGGCAACGTCAAGATGGAAGCCGCACAGGGCGTCAGCTCCGGCAAGAAAGTCATCGACGTCAAGGACATTTCGTTCGCCTTCGGCGAGCGCACCATGGTCCGCGACTTCACCACCACCATCCTGCGTGGCGACCGCATCGGTCTGATCGGCCCCAACGGCAGCGGCAAGACCACGCTGCTGAAGCTGCTGCTGGGCGAACTGCAGCCGCAGAAGGGTGAGGTCAACGCCGGCACCAACCTGCAGATCGCCTATTTCGACCAGTACCGTGCGGTGCTGCGCGAAGACTGGAGCGCGATCGAGAACGTGGCCGAAGGCCGCGATTTCCTCGAGTTCAACGGCAAGCGCAAGCACGTGCATGCCTACCTGCAGGATTTCATGTTCACCCCCGAGCGTGCCCGTGCGCCGATCACCCGCCTGTCCGGTGGTGAGCGCAACCGCCTGCTGCTGGCCAAGCTGTTCGCGCAGCCGTCCAACCTGCTGGTGATGGACGAACCGACCAACGACCTCGACGTGGAAACCCTGGAGCTGCTGGAAGAGCTGCTGGGCGACTACACCGGCACCCTGCTGCTGGTCAGCCACGATCGTGACTTCATCGACAACGTGGTGACCTCCACGCTGGTGATGGAAGGCGACGGCGTGATTGGCGAATACGTGGGTGGCTATACCGACTGGCAGCGCTATGCCGCCAGCGTGGCCGCGCCTGCGGCGGCGCCGGTGGCCAAGCCGGCTGCTGCTGCGCCGGCCGCTGCTGCGGCGGCGGCCCCGGC
>NZ_QETL01000186.1:0-3103 GCF_003105135.1 Stenotrophomonas sp. SPM
CCGGGCATGGCCCGGCGCTACCGGTACAGACTCAATGTCCGCCGTCGAGCGCCTTCAGTTCGCTCACCAGCGACGCTGCGGCTTCGGCGCCATCGCCGTACAGCATGCGGGTGTTGTCGGCGTAGAACAGCGCATTCTCGATGCCGGCAAAGCCGGTGCCCTTGCCGCGCTTGATCACCACCACGTTGCGGGCGTTGACCGCGTCCAGCACCGGCATGCCGTAGATCGGGCTGGCCGGATCGGTGCGTGCCACCGGGTTGACCACGTCGTTGGCACCGATCACCAGCACCACGTCGGTGTTGGCGAATTCGGGGTTGATGTCGTCCATGTCGGCGATCAGGTCGTAGGGCACGCCCGCTTCGGCCAGCAGCACGTTCATGTGCCCGGGCATGCGCCCGGCCACCGGGTGGATGGCGAACTTCACCTTCACACCGCGCTGGCCCAGACGCTGCGCCAGCTCCCAGATCTTGTGCTGGGCCTGGGCCACGGCCATGCCGTAGCCGGGCACGATCACCACGCGCTCGGCGAAGGCCATCATCGCCGCCACGTCGGCCGCTTCGATCGGCTTCTGCGAACCGGTGATCGCCTGCGCTTCGCCACCGGCGCCACCGCCGAAGTTGGAGAACAGCACGTTGCTGATCGGCCGGTTCATCGCCTTGGCCATCAGCCGCGTCAGCAGGATGCCGGCCGCGCCGACCATCATGCCGGCGATGATCAGCGCCTCGTTGCCCAGCACATAGCCTTCGAAGGACACCGCCAGGCCGGTGAACGCGTTGTACAGCGAGATCACCACCGGCATGTCGGCGCCGCCGATGGGCAGCGTCATCAGCACGCCCAAGGCCAGCGCCAGCACGAAAAAGGCCACGATGGACCACGTGCTGAGCGTGCTGGCGGCGATGATCGCCAGCACCACCACGGCCAGCGCCACCAGGAGGCTCAGCGCCTGCTGGCCGGGCCAGGTGACGCGCTTGTCCATCCGCCCGTCGAGCTTGGCCCAGGCGATGACCGAACCGGACAGCGACACCGCGCCGATGGCCGCGCCGACCACCGCCAGCAGCAGCATGGTGGCCGAGGGCTGGCGCGCAGCCAGGTCGGCCAGCGCCTGCGCACTCCAGTGGCTGGTATCGCGGTTGGCCAGGAAGGCATAGCGCAGCAGTTCCACCGCGCCGATGGCTGCAGCCGAGCCACCGCCCATGCCGTTGTAGAGCGCCACCATCTGCGGCATGTCGGTGATGGCGACCTTGCCTGCCGACCACCAGGCCAGGCCGGCGCCGAGCAGCAGGGCCACCAGGATCAGCGGCACGTTGTGCAGTTCGGGGAGGAAGAAGGTGGCCACCGTGGCCAGCAGCATGCCCAACCCGGCCCAGCGGATGCCGCTGCGCGCGGTGAGCGGCGAGGCCATGCGCTGCAGGCCGAGCAGGAACAGGGTGGCGGCCACCAGGTAGCTGGCCTTGACCAGCCAATCGAGCAGTTCGACGGTGCTGATGTTCAAGCCTGCGGCTCCTTCGGTTCGTCCTTGACACCCTTGGGTGCGCTCGGCTTGAACATTTCCAGCATGCGCGCGGTGACCACGTAGCCACCGGCGGCGTTGCCGGCGCCCAGCACCACGGCGAGGAAGCCCAGGGCCTTCTCCAGCGGTGTCTGCGCGTGGCCCAGCACCACCATCGCGCCGATCAGCACGATGCCGTGGATGAAGTTGGAACCCGACATCAGCGGGGTATGCAGGATGACCGGCACCCGCGAAATGATCACGTGGCCCGCGATTGCGGCCAGCATGAAGATGTACAGCGCCACGAACCCGTCACTCATCGGCAACGCCTCCCGCTCTGTCTTCGTCGCCCCATCATAACCACGGGCTGAACCCGGCGCGTACTCCGGTCAACCAAAGCCGCGCTCACGCGTTGTCGATGGTGACCCCGAGCGAGGAACCGTACCCTGTGCTGGTGAGCAGCCCCCTCCCCCCGACCGCCGACGCCGATGCCCTGCCGGGATCACTGGAAGCGTTCCTGGCCAGCGTCGGCCCGCGCGCCTTCCGCTTCGCCGAGGCCGGCCTGCGCCAGCGCGAGGATGCGCTGGACGCGGTACAGGACGCCCTGCTGCGCATGCTGGACTACGCCGACAAGCCGGCCGCCGAATGGGCGCCGCTGTTCTGGAGCATCCTGCGCCGGCGGGTGATCGACCTGCAGCGCCGGCGCCGCTTCCGCCTGCCGTTCTGGCGCGACAACCACGATGCCGACGGTGCCGACATCGACTGGGCCGACCCCGGCCCGGACCCGGCCCAGGCGCACGAGCAGCGCCAGCAGTACCAGCAGTTGGTGCAGGCCCTGCGCACCCTGCCCGCCCGCCAGCGCGAAGCCTTCACCCTGCGCGTGCTGCAGGACCTGGACGGGGCCACCACCGCCCGCGCCATGGGCTGCAGCGAAGGCGCGGTAAAGACCCATCTGGCACGCGCCCGACAGGCGCTGCAGGATTACCTGGAGAACCATCCGTGAACCGCTCTCTGCCTTCCGATGACGCCCTGCGCAGCCTGCACGCGCAGTCGCTGCAGTCGCTGTCGCCGGCTACCCTGGCGCGCCTGCGCCATGCCCGCCATGGCGCCCACGCGGCGCACCAGGGCCGCTGGCGCTGGTGGCTGGCCAGTGCCTGTTCGCTGGTGATGGCGCTGGGCATCGGCATCCAGTTCACCGGCCCGGACACGCACACCGGCCCGGCCCCGGCACCGATGGTGGCCGCTGTGGAAGACAACAGCGCGCTGTACGACGAGAATCCCGACATGTACCTGTGGCTGGGCGACACCGACCTGGCGATGGAGTGAGAACGATGCTGCGACGCCCCACCCTGCCCCTGCTGATCGCCCTGACCCTGCTGCCGGCCGCACCGCTGCTGGCGCAGACGGCGACGCCTGCGCCTGCGCCCGCCGCGAGCGCCGCGCTGCCGAACTGGGAGCAGCTCACCCCGGCGCAGCGCGATGCCCTGCTGGCGCCGCTGCGCGACCGCTGGAACGGCGCCGATGCCGGCCAGCGCCAGCGGATGCTCTCGCACGGCCAGCGCTGGCAGTCGATGAGCCCGGAAGAGCGCGACAAGGCCCGCCGTGGCCTGCGCC
>NZ_QETL01000187.1:0-2994 GCF_003105135.1 Stenotrophomonas sp. SPM
CGTGGCCGGCTGGCGTGCGGTCTACCTGCTGTCCGCCGTGTTGATGGCGGCGCTGGCGCTGCTGCTGTGGCGACGCCTGCCGGCCCTGCCGGTGCCGGTGGTGCCGCCGTCGTGGCGCACGCTGCTGGCGTCGATGGCCACGCTGCTGCGTGACGACCGCGCGCTGCGTGAGCGCGGGCCGCTGGCGCTGCTGTTGTTTGCCGGCCTCAACGTGTTCTGGGCGGCAGTGCCGCTGCCGCTGTCGGCACCGCCGTTGCACTGGTCCACCGCTGCGATCGGTGCATTGGGCCTGGCGGGCATCGTCGGTGCGCTGCTGGCGGCCTGGGTGGGCCATTGGATGGATCGCGGTTTCGCGGTGCGCGTCAGCCTCGCCGCACTGCTGTTGATGCTGGCAGCGTGGTGGCCGCTGCTGGGGTTGCCGCACTCGCTGGGGCTGCTGTTGCTGGGCGTGGTGCTGCTGGATCTGGGCGGGCAGGCGCTGCACGTGTCCAACCAGGCACTGCTGCTGCGTGCACCGGTCGAACAGCATGGGCGCCTGGTGGCGTTGTACATGCTGTTCTACGCGGTGGGCAGCGGCGCCGGTGCAGCTGCCGGCACCTGGGTGCAGGCACGCCACGGTTGGAACGCGGTATGCCTGCTGGGTGCCGGCATCGCGGCGTTGGCGCTGCTGTGGTGGGCGCGCGGGCGCCTGCGCCGCTAGCCGTGCGGCGGCTTACTTCACCTGGCGGCAGTCGCGCAGGTGGATGTGGCCGGTGTCGATGTTGTCGACCACGCCTTCCAGCTTCACCCAGTCTTCCAGCCGCAGGGTGGCACCCAGGGCGCGCTGGTCGTTGGCCAGTGCGCAGTGCACGGTGAAGTTGGCGTTGTTGTCACCGGATGACTGGCGCCCACCGATGCCACCGATGCCCTTCATCTTGGTCACCAGGTAGCCGACTTCGAAGGTCTTGTTGATGTTGTTGGCCTGGGCGGTATACACCTGCCCATCGATGATGAAGCGGCGCCCGAAATACTTCACGAACATCGGCTGGTACAGCGAATCGGTATCCGGCAGCGGGCCATCGGAAAACAGATTCTTCAGCGGCATCGTGTTGATGTTGCGCTGCAGTTTCTTCGCTTCCTTGCCCAGCACGGTGGACATGCCCACGGCAGTAGCCGGGGTCGGCTTGTCAAAGCCGCTGGAAATGCGCACGGCCTCGGCGATGGCCTCGCCTTCCTTGCCGGTCTTGAGCTGGTTCAGCCAGCCGCAGAACGCGCCGCGCACGTCCTCATCCTTGGCTGTCTGCCCACGGGCAAGTTTGGTGCCGAGCAGCACGGTGCCCTTGTTGCTGATGGACACCGCCGTCACCAGCGGCACCTTCAGATCCGTCTGCATGATGTACATCTGGCCTTCGGTCTCGGTGATGACATCACCGCTGACGAAGTTGTTGCCTTCATCCAGCGCCAGTTTGCGCAGCTGGCCGAGGCCGCTGCTGGGCTTCAGGCCGGGGATGGTGACTTCGGTGAGGTAAGTCTGGCCGTTGCGCGGGTCACCGACCGACTTGAAGTTCTGTTCGCAGGTGGCCGCCGTGGCGCTGACGGCGGCACCCAGGGCGCACGCAGCGGCGAGGGTGACGGGGAGAGTCCTTCTGTTCCACATGTGGCCGGTTCCTTGTGCTGGGAGTTCCATCTGGAGGCCGCGGCGTCCGGCGGCCCGCCCCGGGGTGGCGGGGATGCCGGCCATCATAAAGCGCTTGGCGTGACAGGCAAAACGACGCCCGGCCGCGCGCCGTGGCTCCGTCGCTGCAATGTTATAAACAGCGTAATAGTCTCCCGCGGCCACTGCGCGTAGCCTGACCGCATTGCACAGGAGCTTTGCCATGGGCCACGACCACGACCACCTGCCATCGGAAATCCGCCACGAGAAACCATTGTGGTGGGCGCTTGGCCTGACCACCACGTTCCTCGTGGTGGAAGTGGTGGGTGCCTTCTGGACCAACAGCCTGGCCCTGCTGTCCGATGCCGCGCACATGGCCACCGATACGCTGGCCCTGATGATCGCGCTGGTCGCGGTGCGGCTGAGCCGGCGCCCGCCGGATGCACGACGCACCTACGGCTATGCCCGCCTGGAAGCGCTGGGCGCGATGATCAACGGCGCGATGCTGTTCGTGGTGGCCGGCTACATCCTGTGGGAAGCCATCGCGCGCTTCCGCCAGCCGCAGGAAATCGCCTCCACCGGCATGCTGGTGATCGCGGCTTTCGGCCTGGTCATCAACCTCATTTCCATGCGGCTGCTGCAGGCCGGCAGTGGTGAAAGCCTCAACGTGAAAGGCGCCTACCTGGAAGTGTGGGCTGACATGCTGGGCTCGGTGGCGGTGATCGTCGGCGCGCTGCTGATCCGCTGGACCGGCTGGAAGCCGATCGACCCGATCCTGGCCGTGCTGATCGGCCTGTGGGTGCTGCCGCGCACCTGGGTGCTGATGCGCGAAGCGATCAACGTGCTGCTGGAAGGCGTGCCCAAGGGCACCGACGTGGCCAAGGTGCGCGCGGGGTTGACCGCGCATGCCGCCGTGCTCGATGTACACGATCTGCACGTTTGGGCCCTGGCATCGAGCACCCCGGCACTGACCGCGCACGTGGTGATGCGTGATGGTACCGACCCCGATGCGCTGCGCCGCGAACTGGGTGCACGCCTGCACGAAGAATTCGACATCGACCACGTGACCCTGCAGATCGAGGCGGATCATTGCGGCGAAGCGTGCGGGCAGCCGGTGAAGCACGCGCATGATCATGACCATGACCATGATGTGCAGGGCCATCATGGCCACGTGCATCGGTAGCAGGTCCTGGCTGGGTCGCGTCGGCTGCTCTTTGCGGGAAACCCTGGAAATCCCGCGCTGCGCGCGATAGTCGACTAGCTGTGTAAACCCACTACGTTGTTCAGCGGCACTCTGGAGATAGGTGGCTGGCCGCCGATCCCCATATGGGGACGGTGCCAGTTGTAGTGGTGCAGCCATT
>NZ_QETL01000188.1:0-2683 GCF_003105135.1 Stenotrophomonas sp. SPM
GATGGGCCAGGACCGCAGGCGCCATGGATGGCGCCTACGAGCCCCCATGGACGGGTTTACGGCGTGTCCTGGCCCATCCGGCCCTGCGCCATCCCGACCGCCAGCACACGAGGCGCAACGCTTTCCTCAGTGCACCCACCCCAATCACCCATTCAGCAAAAACTATTGATAGGAATCAAATTAGTAGTACCCTATCTATCTCTTATGGACCGACCCCTCGACGACCGCACCCGGCTGCAGATGCAGCTCAGCTCCGGCCTGCTCTATGCGGGACGTCAGTGGCAGCGCCTGGCCGACAGCCGGCTCGGCAGCTACGGCATCTCCACCGCCTGCACCATGCCCCTGTTGATGATCGGCCGCTCCGGCGGCGGTATCCGCCAGGTGGCACTGGCCCAGCAGCTGGGCATGGAAGGCCCCTCCCTGGTACGCCTGCTGGACAAGCTGTGCGCCAGCGACCTGGTCCGCCGCGAAAGCGACGCCAGCGACCGCCGCGCCAACCTGCTGTGGCTGACCGACGAGGGACAGGCGCTGGTGCGCGAGCTGGAGGAACAGCTCATCGGCCTGCGCCAGGACGTGTTCGGCGAACTTTCCATGGATGAACTGCAGGCCGTGCTGAAGGCATGGCGCCTGCTGGCCGAGGCGGCCGACCGCATCACGTAAGCGCGTTGTCCTTGAAACACCGCCGCTGCCGTGCAGGCGCCAGCGGCTTTTGCCCGTTGCCGTTGTCCTGTGTGTTGCCCTCCCCTCCACCATCTCGCCCCCCTACCGATGCCCGGTGAATTCAGTCTCCACGGAGTGTTCGTCCCGACCCTGCTCGGGTTGATGTTGTTGGCCTACCTGGTCAACAGCGGCCTGCACGCGCTGCTGCAGCGTGCCGGTGCCTACCGCCATGTCTGGCATCCGGCGCTGTTCAACCTGGCGCTGTACGGGATCGTGCTGGGCCTGCTGTTCCACCTCCTGCGTTGGATGCAATCGTGAACAAGATCGTGAAGAAGACCCTTCCCATACTGCTGACCAGCGCGGCGGTGATCGTGGCCCTGCTGGTCCTGCGCCAGCTGTGGATCTATTACATGGATGAGCCGTGGACCCGCGATGCCCATGTCGGCGCCGACGTGGTGCAGGTGGCCCCCGATGTGTCCGGCCTGGTGGAATCGGTGAACGTGGCCGACAACCAGGCGGTGAAGAAGGGCGACGTGCTGTTCGTGATCGACCGCGCGCGCTACCGCATCGCGCTGGAACAGGCCAAGGCCAGCCTGGCCGAGCGCCAGGCCTCGGTGACGCAGCTGCGCCGCGAAATCGGCCGTGACCGCAGCCTGCAGGACCTGGTGGCCGCCGAGGACGCCGAAGTGCGCCGCGCCAAGCTGCAGGCCGCGCAGGCGTCGCTGGCCACCGCCCAGGCGGCGGTCGACCTGGCTGATCTGAACCTGGCCCGCACCGAAGTGCACGCACCGGCCGACGGCCGGGTCAACGACCGCACCATGCGCGTGGGCGACTACGTGGTGGCCGGCAAGCCGGTGCTGGCGCTGCTGGATACCGGCTCGTTCCGCATCGATGGCTACTTCGAGGAAACCCGCCTGCGCGGCGTGGCCCCGGGGCAGGCCGTGGACATCCGCCTGATGGGCGAATCGACCGCGCTGCGCGGCCACGTCGAAAGCATTGCCGCCGGCATCGAGGACCGCTACCGCAGCAACGGCAGCACCCTGCTGCCGAACGTGACCCCGGCCTTCGACTGGGTGCGGCTGGCGCAGCGCATCCCGGTGCGCATCGCCATCGATGACGTGCCCCAAGGCGTGGAACTGATCGCCGGCCGTACCGCCACGGTGACCGTCGAAACCAACAGCATGAAGCACCCAGGCAAGGCCGGCACCACGCCGACACAGGCGGGCCTGTGAACACCACCTTGCCCCGCCTCGGCCTGATCGTTGCGCTGGCCAGCCTGGCGGCCTGCAGGACCGTCGGCCCGGATTACGCCCTGCCGGAAGGCTCGGCCTTCAAGCGCCCGGAGGCCAATGCCGCCTTCATCGACACCCAGAACCCGGACGTCGCCGCCAACCAGGCGCTTCCCGACCGCTGGTGGTCGCTGTACAACGATCCGGTGCTGGATGGCCTGATCACCCAGGCGCTGCGTGACAACGTCGAACTGAAGGCCGCCGATGCACACCTGCGCCGCGCCGCCGCCGTGTACGAACAGGCGATGGATGCCGGTGGCTTCGAGTACGAAGCCGAAGCCGGCGTCAGCCGTGCGCAGCTGTCGGCCGAAGCCTTCCTGCAGGAACACGAGCTGCCGGTGATCAACCTGGCCGACGGCAAGTTCGCGGTCAGCTACCAGTTCGACCTGTTCGGCAAGCTCAAGCGCGGTGCCGAAGCGGCCCGCGCCGACGAGCAATCGGTGGCCGCCGCACGCGACCTGGCGCAGGTGAGCGTGGTGGCCGAGGTGGCCGACAGCTACCTGGAAATCTGCCACGCCAACCACGAACTGCACGTGGCCGAGCATTCGCTGCAGCTGCAGCAGCGCAGCCGCTCGGTCACCCAGCGCCTGATCAATGCCGGCCGCGGCACGCCGCCGGAGCTGGCCCGCGCCAACGCGCAGGTCGCCCTGCTGGAAGCCGCACTGCCGCCGCTGCGCGCGCAGCGTTCGGCCGCCGCCTATTCGCTGGCCGCGCTGCTGGGGCAGACCCCCGGC
>NZ_QETL01000189.1:0-2670 GCF_003105135.1 Stenotrophomonas sp. SPM
AAGCGCCCGCAGAATGATCGGTTATCGCCGGGCCATGCCCGGCGCTACCGGCTCAGGCTTCGGGGGTGAAGCCGGCCGGCTTTTCGGCGTCCTTCTCGAACAGGAACTTGACCAGCTCCGCTTCCAGCATCGCGCGGTGCTCCGGCTTGCGCGGCGACAGGCGGTTTTCGTTGATCAGCATGGTCTGGTGCGCCAGCCAGGCGGCCCAGGCCTGCTGGCCGATATGGTTGAACACGCGCTGGCCCAGGTCGCCGGGGTAGGGCACGAAGTCCAGGCCCTCGGCATCGCGTTGTTCGTACTGGCAGAAGACGGTTCGGGGCATGGTACTCACTCGTGGTTGCGGGGTTTGGTGGCTCTGCGTTTCGGCGCCTTCACCGGCGTGCCCTCCAGCAGCTTGCGGATCGGCGCGGGCAGGCCCAGCGCCGGAAGTTCATCGGCGGCGACCCAGCGCAGCGCGGGTTCCTCCACGCGCAGCCCGCGCACCTGCCGCGACAATACCTGCAGGTGCAGCCGATAGTGGCTGAACGTGTGCTGCAGCACCGGCAGTTCCTCGGCCTCTTCCAGCGAACCGTCGACATGGTCGTCGAACCAGTCCTGCAGGTCGCTGCCGGCGTCGGCCTGCGGCAGCGTCCACAGCTGCGCCCAGATGCCGGTGTCCGGGCGTTTCTGCAGCAGCACGCGCTGCTGGGCGTCACGCAGCAGCAGGGCCACGGCCTCGCGCTCGGGCAGGATTTTGCCGGGTTTCGGTGTGGGCAGGTCGGCGGTGCGGCCTTCGCGGCGTGCCACGCAGTCTTCCTGCATCGGGCAGATCACGCAGGCCGGCTTGGCACGGCTGCACACGGTCGCACCCAGGTCCATCTGCGCCTGGGTGTAATCGACCATGCGACCGGCCGGCACCTGCGCTGCATGCGCTTCTGCCAGCGACCACAGCTGTTTCTCGATGGCCGGCAGCCCGGGGAACCCCTCGATGCCGTGATAACGGCTGAGCACGCGCTTGACGTTGCCATCGAGGATCGCGAACGGGTCGTTCCAGGCCTGGCTGAGGATCGCGCCGGCGGTGCTGCGGCCGATGCCGGGCAGGGCGTGCAGGGCATCGAAATCGCGTGGCAGGTCGCCGTCGTGCAGCTCCACGCAGCGCTTGGCGGCGGCGTGCAGGTTGCGGGCGCGGGCGTAGTAGCCGAGCCCGGCCCACTGCGCCATCACCTCGTCGTTGCTGGCGGCGGCCAGGTCGGGCAGGGTCGGAAAGTGCTGCAGGAACCGCTGGAAATACGGGATGACCGTGGTCACCTGGGTCTGCTGCAGCATGATTTCCGACAGCCAGACCCGGTAGGGACTGCGCGGATGCTGCCAGGGCAGGTCGTGGCGTCCGTGGTCGTCGAACCAGTGCAGCAGGTGGGCGACGAAGCCGTCTTCCCGGGCAGTGTTGGCGCTGGCGTGCGGCTGGCGGGACATGGGTGTTCCGGGGAAGGCAGCCACCCGTGGGGTGGCTCTACTGGATTGCGGTTGCGCCACGCCATGCGTCGCGCGCAGGGCAGTAGGGCCACGCCATGCGTGGCTGCACGGCGTATCAGGCGCCCAGCGCTTCAGGCAGCAGGGCGTCGACGAAGGCTTCCGGATCGAACACGCGCAGGTCTTCCGGGCGCTCGCCGATGCCGGCGAAACGGATCGGAATGCCGAACTCGCGGGCCAGGGCGAACACCACGCCGCCCTTGGCGGTGCCGTCCAGCTTGGTCACCACCAGGCCGGTCACCTTCACCGCGGCATTGAACTGGCGCAGCTGCGAGAGCGCGTTCTGGCCAGTGGTGCCGTCGATGACCATCAGCACTTCGTGCGGCGCGGTCTCATCGATCTTGCCGAGCACGCGGCGGATCTTGCCGAGCTCGTTCATCAGGCCGGACTGGGTATGCAGGCGACCGGCGGTATCGGCGATCAGCACCGAGGTGCCGCGCGCCTTGCCGGCCTGCAGGGCGTCGTAGGCCACCGAAGCGGCGTCGGCGTTCTGCCCCTGGGCGACCACGGCCACGCCGTTGCGCTCGCCCCAGGCCTGCAGCTGGGCCACGGCGGCGGCGCGGAAGGTATCGCCGGCGGCCAGCATCAGGCTGTGGCCTTCGTCCTTGAAGCGCTTGGCCAGCTTGCCGATGGTGGTGGTCTTGCCGACGCCGTTGACGCCGACGGTGAGCACCACGAAGGGCTTGGCGTTGCGGTCGATCACCAGCGGCTTGGCGACCGGCTGCAGGATTGCGATCAGTTCGCTGCGCAGCGCGGCGAGCAGCGCATTGGCATCGACGAACTCGCGCGACTTCATGCGCTTGCGCAGGCCCTCGACCAGGTCGGTGGTGGCGCCCACGCCGACGTCGGCGGTGATCAGTGCGGTTTCCAGCTCATCCAGCAGGTCGTCGTCGAGCTTGGGATTGCGCG
Source organism: Stenotrophomonas sp. SPM (assembly GCF_003105135.1). Taxonomy (NCBI): domain Bacteria; kingdom Pseudomonadati; phylum Pseudomonadota; class Gammaproteobacteria; order Lysobacterales; family Lysobacteraceae; genus Stenotrophomonas; species Stenotrophomonas sp. SPM. Next base: position 2,419 of record NZ_QETL01000189.1, read on the forward strand.
AGAACAGGCCGCCAAAGCTGCGGGCGATGACGCTGTTGCGCAGGCGCTCGCGCCAACCGGGCTTGCCGGCCGGGGCCGGGGGCGCATCGACCAGTACCGGCAGGTCCGTGGCAGGCGTGGCTGGCGCTTCGGCCGGGGTGACCGGGGCCAGCGGTGCAAGCACGGCGGCCGCAGCCAAGGCCTCGGCCTCGAAGTCTTCCGGAGCGATGACGCGTTCCGGGGCCGGGGCCGGGGCAGGCGGCGCAGCGGCGA
>NZ_QETL01000190.1:0-2576 GCF_003105135.1 Stenotrophomonas sp. SPM
TAGCCGCCGTCGTTGCCGCGCATGGCGGCCGACATCCGTTCGAAGAAGCCAGCCATGGCGTCCACGTCGTAGCCGCTGCGCGACAGGGTGCGGATGCCCCGTTTCTGTTTGCGCGCATCGCACGCACTCCGCCGGGCATGGCCCGGCGCTACCAGGGGTGCTGTTCTCTGGTAGATGCACGCCATGCGTGGATGCGGCGTGCCGAATCAGCGGAAGAATGCCGCTGGCGTCTGCCCCAGCTGCCGCTTGAACATGCTGGTGAACGCGCTGGGACTGTCATAGCCCATTGCCAGCGCCACATCGATCACCTTTTCGCCCACGGCCAGGCGTTCCATCGCGGCCAGCAGCCGGGCCTGTTGCCGCCACTGGCCGAAGGTCATGCCCAGTTCGCTGGCGAAATGGCGCTGGATGGTTTTGACGTCCACCGCCAGAGCTTCGGCCCAGTCCTGCAGCGTGGCCTCGTCGCCAGGATGCTTCTGGATGTGCTGGCAGATGCGCTGCAGGCGCGGATCGACCGGCGTCGGCAGGTGCAGGGGCAACACGTCCATGCGGTGCAGTTCATCCAGCAGCAGGCGCACCACGCGGCCATCGCGGCTGTCGTCCTCGTGCTCGCCCTCGATGAGGGTCGCTGCATGCAGCAGTTCGCGCAGCAGCGGCGCCACCTGCACCGCGAATGCCTCGGTGGCGAGCTGCGGGGCAAATGCCGGGTCGATGTACAGGCTGCGCATGTGCACGTCGGCGATGCAGTCCACGGCGTGGGCCATGCCGGCCGGCATCCAGATGGCGCGGGTGGACGGCACCACCCAGCGGCCGACTTCCGAACGCACCACCATCAGCCCGGACATCGCATAGACCAGCTGGTGGCGGCGATGGCGATGCGGCGACACCCGGGTGCCGGCCGAGTAATCCTTGACCCGGCACGTGACCGGGCGGTGGCCGGGCACTTCATTCCAGGGCGCGGATTCCCGGATCGAGCAGGAAGTGTCCTTTTTGCGATATGGCATGACCAGAACGCGGCGGAAGGGAGGGGGAGGGCACCGTAGCATGCAGGGCTCGCCCCCAACCTGACTGCGCACCATGTCCAGCCTGGCTACACCCGCCCCCACCGTCCGCAGCTCGACCCGCGGCGTGCTGGCGGCGATTTCCACCTCCCACATGGTCAACGACATGATGCAGTCGCTGATCCTGGCCATCTATCCGGTGATCAAGGGAGGCTTCAACCTCAGCTTCACCCAGATCGGCCTGATCACGCTGACTTACCAGCTGACCGCCTCGATCTTCCAGCCGCTGGTCGGCCTGGTCACTGACCGCAAGCCGGCACCGTACTCGCTGCCGATCGGCATGGCCTCGACCCTGTGCGGCATGCTGCTGCTCGGCTTCGCGCCGAACTACGCGATGGTGCTGCTGGCCGCGGCGATGGTCGGTATCGGTTCGGCCATCTTCCACCCGGAAGCCTCGCGCATCGCGCGGCTGGCGTCCGGCGGCCGCCACGGTCTGGCCCAGTCGGTGTTCCAGGTCGGCGGCAACTTCGGCACTGCCCTGGGCCCGCTGATCGCCGCCGCGGTGATCGTGCCGTACGGCCAGCACGCCGCCTCCTGGTTTGCCGGCGCCGCGCTGATCGGCATCGCCCTGCTGACCTATGTCAGCCGTTGGTATGCGCTGCACCTGGGCGCCCCGCGCCCGGTCGGGCAGGCCACGGTCGCACCGCGTCATCCGACCCGCACCGTGGCCCGGGTGATGGCGGTCCTGCTGGTGCTGATCTTCAGCAAGTACTTCTACATGGCCAGCATCGGCAGCTACTTTACCTTCTACCTGATCCACCACTTCGGCATTCCGGTGGCGCAGGCGCAGCTGCACCTGTTCGCGTTCCTGGTGGCGTCGGCGGCCGGCGGTTTCCTCGGCGGCCCGCTGGGCGACCGCATCGGCCGCAAACCGATCATCTGGACCTCGATCCTGGGCGTGGCCCCGTTCGCGCTGGCGCTGCCGCATGCGGATCTGTTCTGGACGACGGTGCTGGCGGTGCTGATCGGCTTCGTGCTGTCGTCGGCGTTCTCGGCCATCGTGGTGTATGCGCAGGAGATGATGCCGCACCGCATCGGCACGGTGTCGGGGCTCTTCTTCGGCTTCGCGTTCGGCATGGGCGGGCTGGGTGCGGCGGTGCTGGGTCTGCTGGCTGACAAGACGAGCATCGAGTACGTGTACCAGCTGACCGCGTTCCTGCCGCTGCTGGGCATCATCGCAGCGTGGCTGCCGCCGTCGCGTCCTCGTGCTCATTGAGGAGTTTGGGTTTGCAGGGCTTGCAGCCCTGCACCTGCTGCGAGCCACGTCAACGTCAAATGTCTGCATTCCGTGGGTTGGCGGGGTGGGTCCGGTTGAGGGGGACGCCGTGAACCCCCAGTCCGGCCCAGCCGCTGGCGGCTGGGCGTTCGGGCGCTTGCGAAGCGATGCTTCGCAAGCAAAGCACCCTCACCCATGGGGGCTTGGTCGCGGCTTGCTCGTGTGCGCTGTCCTGCGCACACGGCAAGACCGGGGTTGGGCGTCCTGCCCAACCCGCCCGAGGCATGCCTCGGGCCCAT
>NZ_QETL01000191.1:0-2455 GCF_003105135.1 Stenotrophomonas sp. SPM
GCCACGCGGCTGCGGCGGGCGCGCTCCAGGTGCACCAGCAGCAGCGAGATCGCGGCCGGGGTCATGCCGGGAATGCGCTGTGCCTGGCCGATGGTCTGCGGGCGCACGCGTTCCAGCTTCTGCAGCACTTCGGCCGACAACCCACGCACGCTGGCGTAGTCGAAGCCTTCGGCGATCGGCGTCGCTTCGTGGCGCTGCTGGCGTTCGATCTCGTCACGCTGGCGGTCCAGATAGCCGGCGTACTTCACGCCGATCTCGACCTGCTCGGCCACCTTGCCATCGGCCACCGCCGGGCCCAGCGACGGCACCTGCATCAGCTGCGCGTAGTCCAGCTCCGGGCGCTTGATCAGGTCCAGCACGTTGGTTTCGCGGCTGACCGCCACGCCCAGGGTTTCCTGCACTTCGCGGCCAAGCGCATTGGCCGGGGTCGCCCACAGTGCACCCAAGCGCGCTCGCTCGGCGGCGACTGCCGCCTGCTTGGTCTCGAAGGCGCTCCAGCGGCGGTCATCGACCAGGCCCATCTCGCGGCCGGCCGGGGTCAGGCGCTGGTCGGCGTTGTCCTCGCGCAGTTGCAGGCGGTACTCGGCGCGGCTGGTGAACATGCGGTACGGCTCGTTGGTGCCGTGGGTGATCAGGTCATCCACCAGCACGCCCAGGTACGCTTCGTCGCGGCGCGGGCACCAGCCGTCCAGCCCGCGCACTTGGCGCGCAGCGTTGAGGCCGGCCAGCAGGCCCTGTGCGGCAGCCTCTTCATAGCCGGTGGTGCCGTTGATCTGGCCGGCGAAGAACAGGCCGTTGACCAGCTTGGTTTCCAGCGAAGCCTTCAAGCCGCGCGGATCGAAGAAGTCATATTCGATGGCGTAGCCGGGGCGGGTGATGTGCGCGTTCTGGAAGCCGCGGATGCTGCGCACCATCTCCAGCTGCACGTCGAACGGCAGCGAGGTGGAGATGCCGTTGGGGTAGATCTCGACGATGCCCAGGCCTTCGGGTTCGACGAAGATCTGGTGGCTGGCCTTTTCCGCAAAGCGCACCACCTTGTCCTCGATGGACGGGCAGTAGCGCGGGCCGATGCCCTCGATCTGCCCGCTGTACAGCGGCGAACGGTGCAGGGCGTCGCGGATGATCTGGTGGGTCTGCTCGGTGGTGTGCGTGATCCAGCAGCTGACCTGCTGCGGATGCTCGTCCACCGAACCGAGGAAGGACATCACCGGGCGCGGCGTGTCGCCGGGCTGCTCGTCCATCACGCTGTAATCCAGCGAGCGGCCATCGATGCGCGGCGGCGTGCCGGTCTTCAGGCGGTCGACCTGGAACGGACGTTCGCGCAGGCGCGCGGCCAGCGTGGTGGCCGGCGGGTCGCCCATGCGACCGGCGGCGTACTGGGTCGGGCCGACGTGGATCTTGCCGGCCAGGAAGGTGCCGGCGGTCAGCACCACGGCCTCGGCGTCGAAGCGCAGGCCGGTCTGGGTGATGACCCCGCGCACGGCGTCGCCTTCGATGACCAGGTCATCGACGGCCGCCTGGAACACAGTCAGGTCGGCCTGGCCTTCGACGATGGCGCGGATCGCCATGCGGTACAGGTTGCGGTCGGCCTGGCAGCGGGTCGCGCGCACGGCCGGGCCCTTGGAGGCGTTGAGCGTGCGCCACTGGATGCCGGCGCGGTCGGCGGCGTGCGCCATCGCACCGCCGAGGGCGTCGATTTCCTTGACCAGGTGACCCTTGCCGATGCCGCCGATGGCCGGGTTGCAGCTCATCGCGCCCACGGTTTCGATGTTGTGGGTCAGCAGCAGGGTGCGCACGCCGGTACGGGCCGCGGCCAGCGCGGCCTCGGTGCCGGCGTGGCCACCGCCGATGACGATGACGTCGTAACGATGGAAGGACTGGGTCATGGGGGCAGTTCAACAAGGGACGGGCGCGGCCGGGGCGGCGCCGGGGTGGCGATTTTAGCGCCATTCGGAGGGGGGCGACGGGCCCGGATGGGGAGCGGGCTGAAATCCGCCCTAAAGTTGGCAGGATTTTTGCAGATAACCCAATAGCACCCATCGTGGCTGGCGCCGTAGGCGCCGTTGACCGGAATTGGAACAGGGGCCGGTACAGGCGCACGGTGGGGAAGCGGGGGGCCGGCAGTCGGGGGACTGTCCGGCCCTGTTTTTTGCAGAGTTGCCGGACGAGGCCCGTCCACGCATGGCGTGGATCCAAACAAGCCAAAAACAAACGGCCCCGCATTGCGGGGCCGTCTGCATTCAGAGGTGCCGACATCCGACAGGGCCGGAACAGGGGGGATCCAGATATTCCTGTCGGATATCGACGTAGAGCTGTTTGGGACGGGCCCTTAACGTTTTTGTCACTTTGTGACGCGGGCCGTCACCACTCGCGTAGAGTGCGGCCTGAACCGCGTCAAATGCAAGATGGTTCAGAGCTCAACTGTGCGCTGCGTCGCACGTTTCATGTTTCGCCG
>NZ_QETL01000192.1:0-2337 GCF_003105135.1 Stenotrophomonas sp. SPM
CCCCCCAGAGCCGGCTGTTGCCTTTGACCTTGCTCTGGCTTGAAGGCTTCTGCAGGTGCAGGGCGCAGCCCTGCCGCCGCCTCCGGGAGGTAAACTAGCTGGATGGCTTCCCGTCCCGCGCACGATCTGCTCCAACGCGTCTTTGGTTACGACGATTTCCGTGGTCCCCAGCAGGACATCGTGGAGCACGTGGCTGCCGGACATGACGCACTTGTCCTCATGCCCACCGGCGGCGGAAAGTCGCTGTGCTACCAGGTCCCGGCCCTGCTGCGCGATGGCGTCGGCATCGTCATCTCCCCGCTCATCGCCCTCATGCAGGACCAGGTCGAGGCCCTGCGCCAGCTCGGCGTGCGCGCCGAATACCTGAACTCGACCCTGGATGGCGAAACCGCCGCCCGCGTCGAGCGCGAGCTGCTGGCCGGAGAGCTGGACATGCTCTATGTCGCCCCCGAGCGCCTGCTGACCGGCCGCTTCCTGTCCCTGCTCTCGCGCAGCCGCATCGCCCTGTTCGCCATCGACGAGGCGCACTGCGTGTCGCAGTGGGGCCACGATTTCCGCCCCGAATACCGCCAGCTGACCGTCCTGCACGAGCGCTGGCCGGACATTCCGCGCATCGCGCTGACCGCTACCGCCGACCCGCCCACCCAGCGCGAGATCGCCGAGCGCCTGGACCTGGCCGAGGCCCGCCACTTCGTCAGCTCGTTTGACCGCCCCAACATCCGCTACACCGTGGTGCAGAAGGACAATGCCCGCAAGCAGCTGACCGATTTCCTGCGCGGCCACCGCAGCGAGGCCGGCATCGTCTACTGCATGTCGCGGCGCAAGGTCGAGGAAACCGCCGAATTCCTCTGCGGCCAAGGCTTCAATGCCCTGCCCTACCACGCCGGCCTGCCGCCGGAAGTGCGCGCCAACAACCAGCGCCGCTTCCTGCGCGAGGACGGCATCGTCATGTGCGCCACCATCGCCTTCGGCATGGGCATCGACAAGCCGGACGTGCGCTTCGTGGCGCATACCGACCTGCCCAAGTCGATGGAAGGCTATTACCAGGAAACCGGCCGCGCCGGCCGTGATGGCGAGGCCGCCGAGGCCTGGCTGTGCTACGGCCTGGGTGACGTGGTGCTGCTCAAGCAGATGATCGAGCAGTCCGAGGCCAGCGAGGAGCGCAAGCAGCTGGAGCGGTCCAAGCTCGACCACCTGCTGGGCTACTGCGAATCCATGCAGTGCCGCCGCCAGGTGCTGCTGGCCGGCTTCGGCGAGACCTATCCGCAGCCCTGCGGCAACTGCGACAACTGCCTGACCCCGCCCGCCGCGTGGGATGCCACCATCCCCGCGCAGAAGGCGCTGAGCTGCGTCTACCGAAGCGGCCAGCGCTTCGGCGTCGGCCACCTGATCGACATCCTGCGCGGCAGCGAGAACGAGAAGATCAAACAGCAGGGCCACGACACGCTGAGCACCTATGGCATCGGCCGCGACCTCGATGCGCGTACCTGGCGCAGCGTGTTCCGCCAGCTGGTGGCCGCCAGCATGCTGGAAGTGGACAGCGAGGGCCACGGCGGCCTGCGCCTGACCGATGCCAGCCGCGACGTACTGACCGGCCGCCGCCAGGTCAGCATGCGCCGCGATGCCGCCAGCACCACCGGCGGCCGCGAGCGCAGCGCGCAGCGCACCGGCCTGTCGGTGCTGCCGCAGGACCTGGCGCTGTTCAACGCCCTGCGCGGCCTGCGTGCCGAGCTGGCCCGCGAACAGAACGTGCCGGCGTTCGTGATCTTCCACGACAGTACCCTGCGCAACATCGCCGAACAGCGACCGAACAGCCTGGACGAACTGGCCCGGGTGGGCGGCATCGGTGGCACCAAGCTGAGCCGCTACGGCCCGCGCCTGGTGGAGATCGTGCGCGAGGAAGGCTGACCGTTCTGGGGTGCCGCGCTGCGCGCTCACCGGGCACGGCCCGGCGTTGCGTCGCCTACCGTGGTGCGTGCCTTTGTAGAGCCGAGCCCATGCTCGGCTGCCGTTGTCGCAGAAGCAGCCGAGCATGGGCTCGGGTCTACATTGGCGCTGCTCCAACCTTGAACCATCCATTCAGGCAGAAGTGCATCCCGCGCCGCTTGCGGCTAAATTGACGACCATGTCCCTCGCCTCGATCCTGCTCCGCGTCGTGCTCATGCTCAGCCTGTTGCTCAACGGGTTGAACGCGGCGATGGCCAGTGGGCATGAGCAGATGGGCCAGATGGCGCACGCCATGGCCGCCGCAGACGCAGCCGAGGGCGATTGCCACCACCACGCCGGCATGAAGGCCGAGCCCGCCCCGCAGGCTGAAGCCCCGGCCCACGACGCCCA
>NZ_QETL01000193.1:0-2076 GCF_003105135.1 Stenotrophomonas sp. SPM
CCTGGCGCAGGCAGGCGCGCTGCAGCAGGCGGGGCGGCCGGCCGCAGCACATGCTGCGCTGGCCGAAGCACGCCAGCTGCTGCTGGCCCAGCGCGGGGCACAGGCCCCGGCCCTGCGCGAGCTGGATGCGCGGCTGGCCGCGCTGGCGCAGGCTGAACCGGCCGTACAGCCCTCCGCTGCCCGTTAACGTTTGTCTGCCTATGATGGCCGACCTTCCCCTTGCTTCCGCGCCTGCATGCAACGACGCGACTTCCTCCGCAATGCCTCCCTGGCCCTGGCCGCCTTCGGCCTGCCGACCCTGCCGGCCTGCGCAGCCGGGAAGAGTGGACAGCTCGGCCTGCGCCGGCTCGGCCAGCCGCAGCCGTTCGATTTCGCCACCCTGAAGGGCCAGGCCCGCGCGCTGGCGCAGGCGCCCTACCAGAGCCACAAGCGGGTGCTGCCCAAGCCGCTGGAAGCCTTGGACTGGGACCAGTACCAGTCGATTGGCTACCGCCAGGACCATGCTCTGTGGGCCGACCAGCCCGGCAAGTTCCAGGCGAAGTTCTTCCACCTGGGCCTGTACTTTCATTCGCCGGTGCGGATGTTCGACGTGGTCGATGGCAAGGCGCAGGAACTGGCCTACGACGGTGCGGCGTTCAACTACGGCAAGAGCGGTCTGAAGAACGGCGAGCTGCCGGCGGACCTGGGCTTCGCCGGTTTCCGCCTGAACACCCGCAAGGACACCGACCGAGACTTCGCCGCCTTCCTCGGTGCCAGCTACTTCCGCGCCGTCGGCAAGGAAGGGCAGTATGGCCAGTCCGCACGCGCGCTGGCCATCGATACCGGCATGGGCAAGCCGGAGGAATTCCCGGATTTCATCGCCTACTACCTGGAGCAGCCTTCGGCCGACTCGGACACGATCGTGGTCTACGGCCTGCTCGATTCGCCCAGCGCGGCTGGCGCCTACCGCTTCGCCATCACCAATGGCGAGGTGCTGCTGATGGATATCGACAGCGCGCTTTACCCGCGCAAGGCCATCGAACGCCTGGGCATCGCCCCATGCACCAGCATGTACCAGGTGGGCGAGAACGACCGCCGCATGGGCTGGGACTGGCGTCCGGAAATCCACGACACCGATGGCCTGTCGATGTGGACCGGTGCCGGCGAATGGATCTGGCGACCGCTGGTGAACCCGCGCAACCTGCGCTTCAACATGTTCGTCGATCACAACCCGCGCGGCTTCGGCCTGCTGCAGCGTGACCGCAATTTCGACCATTACCAAGATGACGGCGTGTTCTACGAGAAGCGCCCGTGCCTGTGGGTGGAACCGAAGGGCGAGTGGGGCGATGGCTCGGTGCAGCTGGTGGAGATTCCCACCGTGGACGAGACCTTCGACAACATCGTGGCGTTCTGGAACCCGAAGGAAAAGCCGCAGCCCGGCCAGGAGCTGCTGGTGGGCTACCGCCTGTTCTGGGGCGCAGAGCCGCCCGCCCGCACACCGCTGGCGCACTGCGTGGCGACCCACACTGGCCTCGGTGGCGTGGTGGGCAAGAAGCGCGAGTACTTCAGCTGGCGCTTCGCGGTGGATTTCGAAGGCGGCGAGCTGGCCAGCCTGATCGACAAGGGCGAGGTGGAGGCGGTGGTGGAAGCCAGCCGCGGCCGGGTGGAGATCGTGTCGGCGCGGCCGCTGCGCGAGATCAAGGGCTACCGCGCGATGTTCGACCTGGTGCCGCCGGAGGGCAGTACCGAGCAGATCGACATCCGCCTGTACCTGCGCAGTGGTGGCAAGCCGCTCACCGAGACCTGGCTGTACCAGTACACCCCGCCGCCGGCGGGCGCGCCGGAGCGCACGCTGTACTAAGAGGGGGGGCAGGGCTTGCAGCCCTGCACCTACTGACGTCAACGTCAACGTCAAACGCGGGCATTCCGCGGGATGGCGGGGTGGGTCCGGTTGCGGGGGACGGCGTAAATACGTCCATGTAGCCTCGGTCGCGCCATCCATGGCGCTCACGCCCCCTCAACCGGACCCACCCCGCCTTCGACAGTTTTGCGCGATCTGTCGGAGCACGGGCTGTGACCCCATTTGAATATCGATAT
>NZ_QETL01000194.1:0-2074 GCF_003105135.1 Stenotrophomonas sp. SPM
GTTCGCGCTGCCAGCCGAGCATGGGCTCGGCTCTACAGAAAAGCGGCAGTCCACAAAAAACCCGGCCGAGGCCGGGTTTTTCGTGCGGAACCACGACGCCATCACAGCGCGTTGCGGGCTTCCAGTTCGTCTTCCTTCTGGCGATCGAAGAAGGCCATGACCCGGCTCATGATCGGGAAGGTGCCTTCGCGGCCCAGTGCGGACACCAGGAACCACGGCTCCTTCCAGCCAAGCTCGGCGACGATCTGCTCGGCCGCGGCCTTGGCCTCGTCCTCGAACATCAGGTCGGCCTTGTTCAGCACCAGCCAGCGCGGCTTCTGCAGCAGCTCCGGGTCATGCTTTTCCAGCTCGCGCTCGATGGCACGCACCTGCTCGACCGGGGAAATGCCTTCCACGCCGCCTTCCATGGGGGAGATATCCACCAGGTGCAGCAGCAGGCGGGTGCGCTGCAGGTGGCGCAGGAACTGCGCGCCCAGGCCGGCACCGTCGGCCGCGCCTTCGATCAGGCCCGGAATGTCGGCGATGACGAAGCTGCGGTAGTTCTCCACCTTCACCACACCCAGGTTCGGGTACAGCGTGGTGAACGGGTAATCAGCCACCTTCGGCGTTGCCGCCGAGACGGCGCGGATCAGGGTGCTCTTGCCGGCGTTGGGGAAGCCCAGCAGGCCGACGTCGGCCAGCAGCTTCAGCTCCAGCTTCAGCGTGCGCTCTTCGCCCGGCTCGCCCGGCAGCGCCTGACGCGGCGAGCGGTTGGTCGAGCTCTTGAAGTGCATGTTGCCGAGGCCGCCACGGCCGCCCTGCGCCACCAGCAGGCGGTCGCCGTGCTGGGTCAGGTCGCCGATGATTTCGTCGGTGGCCACGTTGATGATCACGGTGCCGACCGGCACGGTGATGGTCAGGTCTTCGCCGCCCTTGCCATAGGCCTGGCGGCCCATACCATTCTCGCCGCGCTGCGCCTTGAAGATGCGGTCATGGCGGAAGTCGACCAGGGTGTTCAGGTTTTCGTCGGCGCGGATGTAAACGCTGCCGCCCGCACCGCCGTCGCCGCCGTCCGGGCCGCCGAGCGGAATGAACTTCTCGCGACGGAAGCCAATGCAGCCGTTGCCGCCGTTGCCGGCGAACACTTCGATTTCTGCTTCGTCTACCAGTTTCATTGTTTCGATGCCTGCGATGGGCGCGGCCTGCGTGCCGCCGCCTTGCTTGAATGTCGGGCCGTGCCCGTTGTACCACTGATTCCAACGAAAAGCCCCGCCGAAGCGGGGCTCTTCATGCAGCGTGCGATTCGACCAGCAGGGCCATGCCAGGGCATGGCCGCCAGTCCAGCCTTATCAGGCTTCGACCGACACGACGCTGACGGTGCGACGCTTCTTGGCGCCCTTCACCGAGAACTCCACCTTGCCGTCCACGAGGGCGAACAGGGTGTGGTCGCGGCCGAGGCCGACGCCCGAACCCGGGTGGAACTGGGTGCCGCGCTGACGCACGATGATGTTGCCGGCTTCAATGGCCTGGCCACCGAAGATCTTGACGCCCAGGTACTTCGGGTTGGAGTCGCGACCGTTGCGCGAAGAGCCTACGCCTTTTTTATGTGCCATGACCTATCTCCTTACTTGCTGCCACCGGCAATGCCGGTGATCTCGATTTCGGTGTAGTACTGACGGTGACCCTGACGCTTCATGTGGTGCTTGCGGCGACGGAACTTGATGATCCGGACCTTGTCAGCACGACCCTGGGACAGGACGGTGGCGGTGACCGCTGCGCCGCTGAGAGCGTCGCCGATCTTGATGCCATCGCTGTCGCCGAGCAGCAGGATGTTGTCGAACTTGATCTCGCTGCCGACTTCGACTTCGAGCTTTTCAATGCGGAGCTTTTCGCCCTGCGCCACGCGGTATTGCTTACCGCCGGTGACCAGTACTGCGTACATGACCAGACTTCCTCTGTAGTTATTGTGGTCTATGGACTGTCGCCATCGAGGGCGGACAGGAGCGGGATTGTACGCAGATCAATGGGCGCCGGTCAAGTCAACCCCTGGGCGGCCCGGAACGGAACGGGGTCAGATCCCTTTTCACGCCGTGAA
>NZ_QETL01000195.1:0-2072 GCF_003105135.1 Stenotrophomonas sp. SPM
CGGTTTGATCACCCAGTAGATCCACGCCATGCGTGGATGGACCCCTCGCATTCGTGCAGTTCCCGAACGCCGGACATGAAAAAACCCGCTTGCGCGGGTTTGATCATTTGCTGAGTCATGGTGCCCAGGAGAGGACTCGAACCTCCACGAAGTTGCCCCCGCTAGCACCTGAAGCTAGTGCGTCTACCAATTCCGCCACCTGGGCGACTCAGGAGACGAATTATGGGGAACGACTGAGGATGTGTCAACAACATTTCACGCTTTTTTATGCGGCGGTACGCCGAGGTGCTGCAGCAGGCTGCGCATCGCCGGTGACAAGCGCGTCCAGTCGGCGAAGCACGCGCACAGGCGACGCTGCGCCCAGGCATCGGCAAGCGGTACCGCGGCGGTGTGCGTGCTGCGCCGATGCTGCCGCGCGACCGTCTTCGGCACGATGCCCACGCCGATGCCATGGCCGACCATCGTGCACAGCCCTTCGAAGGTTTTCATGCGGATGCGCACATCGAGCCGACGTCCTGCCTCGCCTGCGAGTTCCTCCACGTAGGTCTGCAGTGCATTGCCATCGGCCAGGGCGACGAAGGTCTCGCCCAGCACATCAACGAAGTCGAGCGTGCGTCGCGACGCGAAGCGGTGCTTGGCGGGCAGCAGCATCACCAGCGGGTCTTCGGACACCACGTGCCGCTGCAGGCCGTCGGCCGGTACGGCGTCGCTGATGATGCCGGCTTCGGCTTGTCCGGCGGCGAGCGCGCGCACGACATCGGTGCTGGTGCGTTCGTGCAGCTCCACGTGCAGGCGCGGCCGCTGCGCCAGCCAGGGCGCCAGCCGCGAGGGCAGGTAGTTGGTCAGCGCCGCGGTGTTGGCATACAGATGCAGGGTCCCGCGCGCGCCGTGGGCGAAGGCGTCCATCTCGCCGCGCAGCTGCGCCTGCTGCTGCAGGATCAGCCGTGCGTGGTGGGCGAGGGCGGCACCGGCTTCGGTCACGCTGACCCCGCGCGGATGCCGGTTCAACAGTGCCGTACCGGCATCGGCTTCGATCGCGCGCAGGCGTTCGCTGGCCGAGCCCAGTGCCAGGTTGGCCAGCGCGGCGCCGGCGGTGATGCTGCCGGCATCGGCCACAGCCAGGAACAGGCGCAGGTCGGCGATGTCCATCCGCATTTTGAGTGCTCCGGTCGAGCCTGCCTTCGGCTGGTCCGAAGGCTGTGGCGGCAAGACCGCATTGTGCGCCCGTGCAGCGCCCGCTCCAATGGCAGCATGAACGAGACGATGTACTTCTATGGGTTGCTGGTGGTGGTGTTTGTGCTGGCCGGCGTGGTCAAGGGCGTGACCGGCATGGGCCTGCCGACGGTGGCGATGGGCCTGCTCGGTGGTGCGCTGTCGCCGGTGGCGGCGGCCTCGATGCTGTTCATTCCCACCTTCGTCACCAATGCGTGGCAGCTGCTGTCCGGTCCTTCGCTGGGCCCTACCGTGCGGCGGCTGTGGCCGATGATGCTGGCAGTGGTGGTGGTGACGCTGGGTTCGGCCGCGCTGCTGGTACGGGTGGATCGCACCTGGTCGCGCGTTGCCCTCGGTGTGGCCTTGGTGGTGTACGCGCTCTATGCGCTGGTGGCGCCGGTGTTCCGCGTGCCGCAGCGGCGCGAGCGCTGGCTGGGGCCGCTGGTTGGTGCGATATCCGGCATGGTCACCGGTGCCACCGGTGTGTTCGTGATGCCGGCCGTGCCTTACCTGCAGTCGCTGGGCATGCAGCGCGAGGAGCTGGTGCAGGCGCTGGGCCTGGCGTTCACCGTGTCGACCATTTCGCTGACCACCGGGCTGGTGATCAACGGCGCGTTTGGTGTGCAGCAGCTTGGGTTGAGTGCGCTGGCGGTTGTGCCGGCGCTGCTGGGCATGTGGCTGGGGCAGGTGATCCGCCAGCGCATCAGCGCACGGGTATTCCGCGCGTGCTTCCTTGGGTTCCTGCTGCTGCTCGGGCTGGAGCTGATCCTGCGGCCGCTGTTCTGATTACGTTCGCGGCCGGCTTTTGTTGAGTCGAGCCATGCTCGACTGCTGTGAGGATCAGTCGAGCATGGCTCGAC
>NZ_QETL01000196.1:0-2047 GCF_003105135.1 Stenotrophomonas sp. SPM
ATGCTCGACTGCATCAATAGCAGTCGAGCATGGCTCGACTCTACAGACAGAGGTTCACACTGCCGGCAGGGTCGCCATGTCCCAGCGCGGGGTGACTTCCACCTTCGGCGGGTTGTGCTGGCCGGCCTGCAGGCGCAGCGCGCCGGCGAAGGCGATCATCGCGCCGTTATCGGTGCACAACGCCGGACGCGGAAAACAGGCGCGGCCGCCCAGGCGCTCGGCCATCTGCTGCAGGCGGGCGCGCAGGCGCTTGTTCGCGCCAACGCCGCCGGCCACCACGATCACGTTGGTGCCGGCCGCTTCCAGCGCGCGCTCGCACTTGATCGACAGGGTCTCCACCACCGCATCTTCAAAGCCACGGGCGATGTCGGCGCGGGTCTGTTCGCTCTGGTCGCTGTCGCGCCAGGCCATCAGGACCTGGGTCTTCAGGCCGGAGAAGCTGAAATCCAGCCCCGGGCGGTCGGTCATCGGCCGCGCGAAGCGGTAGACGCCCGGCGTGCCCTGCTCGGCCAGCCTGGCCAGCTGCGGGCCACCCGGGTACGGCAGGCCCATCATCTTGGCGGTCTTGTCGAAAGCCTCGCCGGCCGCATCGTCCAGGGTCTCGCCCAGCAGGCGGTACTGGCCAATGGCGTCCACCGCCACCAGCTGGGTATGGCCGCCGGACACCAGCAGGGCCACGAACGGGGCTTCCGGCGGGTCGTCTTCCATCAACGGGGCCAGCAGGTGGCCTTCCATATGGTGTACGCCTATCGCCGGCACCTCCAGCGCCCAGGCCAGAGAGCGGGCCACGCCCGCGCCGACCAGCAGGGCGCCGACCAGGCCTGGGCCGGCCGTGTACGCCACACCGTCGATGTCGCCCACGCCCAGACCGGCCTCGGCCAGGGTCTGGCGCACCAGCGGCAGCAGCTTGCGGACGTGGTCGCGGCTGGCCAGCTCGGGCACCACACCGCCGTACTCGGCGTGCAGGGCGATCTGGCTGTAGACCGCATGGGCGCGCAAGGCCGCGCTGCCGGCCAGGTCGGTGTCATACACCGCCACGCCGGTCTCATCACAGGAAGATTCGATGCCAAGGACTCGCATGCCTGCTATTATGACGCCCCTGCCGCCCCCTCGGGGGGACAGGCAGAATCCATAGCACGCAGACGACTTGCCCGTATTCAGGGTTGGGCGCTTGCAGTTTGTCCATTCGCCGCTATAATGTGCGGCTCGCCGGGCGTGACCCGGTTCTACTGTGTCCCGGAGATTCCATGCCCAGCGTCAAAGTCCGCGAGAACGAACCCTTCGAGTTTGCTCTTCGCCGCTTCAAGCGCACTTGCGAAAAGGCCGGTGTGCTGGCCGAAACCCGCAAGCGCGAGTTCTACGAAAAGCCGACCCAGGAGCGCAAGCGCAAGGCCGCCGCTGCTGTGAAGCGTCAGCTGCGCCGTTCCTCGCGCGACGTCACCAAGCGTCAGCGCCTGTACTGATCGGACGCATCTTCATTGCGATGGGCTTGCCTGTCGCAGTGGAGCCGAAGCCGGCACGCGCAAGCGTCGCCGGCTTTTTGCGTTTCCGGGTTCGGGCATCCGCCCCTGCCCCACCACCACCACGAGGTTCCTCATGAGCATGAAGCAGCAGCTCACCGACGACATGAAGGCCGCCATGAAGGCGGGCGAGAAGCACAAGCTGGGCGTGATCCGCCTGATCAACGCCGCCATCAAGCAGAAGGAAGTGGACGAGCGTGTCGAGCTGGATGACACCGCCGTCATTGCCGTGCTGGACAAGATGGTCAAGCAGCGCAAGGACTCGGTCAGCCAGTACGAGGCGGCCAACCGCGAAGACCTGGCCGAGATCGAGCGCGCCGAGATCGTTGTGATCGAAGCCTACCTGCCGGCCAAGATGGGCGAAGCCGAGATCGTGGCCGCCATCCAGGCCGCCATTGCCGAGACCGGTGCCACCGGTGCAGCCGACATGGGCAAGCTGATGGGCGCACTGAAGCCCAAGCTGGCCGGCCAGGCCGACATGGGCCTGGTGTCCAAGCTGGTCAAGCAGCAGCTGTCGTAAGCCTGGG
>NZ_QETL01000197.1:0-1984 GCF_003105135.1 Stenotrophomonas sp. SPM
GCGGCAGCCGCGCATGGGCTCGGCTCTACAGGATCAACCCGCGTCGGGCAGGCGGAAGAACGTGCGCGTCGCGGCGGTGGCATTGGCGGCGGTCACGGCCACGTCTTCGCCACGATCGCGGGCCAGTTCCTCGACGATGTGCGAGAGGAACATCGGTTCGTTGCGGCGGTCCTTCGGCATCGGCTTCAGCGTACGCGGCAGCAGGTACGGCGCGTCGGTCTCGATCATCAGGCGGTTGGCCGGGATGTTCTTCACCAGTTCGCGCAGGTGCGCGCCACGGCGCTCGTCGCACAGCCAGCCGGTGATGCCGATGTACCAGTCCTGGTCCAGGTAATCGAACAGCTCGTCACGTTCGCCGGTGAAGCAATGCACCACCGCCGGGCCGAGGCGGCCTTCGAAGTTCTTCATCTGCGCCATGAAATCGGCATGCGCATCGCGCTGGTGCAGGAACAGCGGCTTGCCATTGTCCGCGGCCAGCTGCAGCTGGCGCTCGAAAGCGCGGTGCTGGGCCGGGCGCGGCGAGAAATCACGGAAGTAATCCAGCCCGCACTCGCCCACCGCCACCACGTCCGGGTGCGCATGCAGCGCGCGCATTTCGGCGTCGCATTCCTCGGTGTATTCCACCGCGTGGTGCGGGTGCACGCCCGCGGTGGCGTACAGGAAACCCGGATGCTGCTGGGCCAGCTGCACGGCCAGCGGCGAGTGCTCGCGGCTGGCACCGGTGATGACCATCTGCACCACGCCGGCCTGCCGTGCGCGGTCCAGGACGGCATCGCGGTCGCGGTCGAAGGAGTCGTGGGTCAGGTTGGCGCCGATATCGATCAGGTGCATGGTCATCGCGGGGGAAAAGTGCCCGCGCATTGTACCCGCGCCGGCCATGGCCCCTTATCCTTTGCACATGAACGCCCCGCTCTTCCCGATTTCCCCGCTGCTGCCACAGATCCAGCAGCACCTGGCCGCGCAGCCGCGGCTGGTGCTGGAAGCTCCGCCCGGTGCCGGCAAGACCACCCAGGTGCCGCTGGCCCTGCTCGATGCGCGGTGGCTGCGGGACCGCAGGATCATCCTGCTGGAACCGCGCCGGGTGGCCGCACGCAGCGCCGCACTGTTCATGGCGCGGCAGCTGGGCGAAGAGGTGGGCGGCACCGTCGGCTACCGCATCCGCTTCGAGAACAAGGTCTCCGCGCGCACCCGCATTGAAGTGGTCACCGAAGGCATCCTGACCCGCATGCTGCAGGATGACCCGATGCTGGAAACGGTCGGCGCGATCCTGTTCGATGAATTCCATGAGCGCCACCTCAGTGGCGACCTCGGCCTGGCCCTGGCGCTGGACGTGCAGGCGCAGCTGCGCGACGACCTGCGGCTGGTGGTGATGTCGGCCACGCTGGATGGCGAGCGGCTTGCCCGCTTCCTCGATGCGCCGCGCCTGAGCAGCGAAGGCCGCAGCTACCCGGTGGCGGTCAGCCATTTTCCGGCGCGCCGCGATGAGGCGCTGGAACTGCAGGTGCGCCGCGCGGTGCAGCAGGCTCTGGCCGATCATCCCGGCGACCTGCTGGTGTTCCTGCCCGGCCAGCGCGAGATCGCGCGCGTGCAGGCGGGCCTGCAGGAATCGCTGGACGGCAGCGTCGAGGTGCTGGCGCTGCACGGCGAGCTGCCGGTGGAACAGCAGGCACGCGTGCTGCAGGTCGCCAGCGATGGCCGCCGCCGCGTGGTGCTGGCCACCAACGTGGCCGAATCCTCGGTGACCCTGCCCGGCGTGCGCGTGGTGATCGACAGCGGCCAGGCGCGCGAGCCGCGCTACGATCCCAACAGCGGCTTCACCCGGCTGGACGTGGTGGCCATCGCCCAGGCCTCGGCCGACCAGCGCGCCGGCCGTGCCGGACGCGTGGCCGAGGGCGTGGCGTGGCGGCTGTGGCCGCAGTCGCAGCGGCTGGAGCCGCAGCGCCGCGCCGAGATCGACCAGGTGGAACTGGCCGGGCTGGCACTG
>NZ_QETL01000198.1:0-1967 GCF_003105135.1 Stenotrophomonas sp. SPM
CGAGCCCATGCTCGGCTGCCTCTGCAGGAGCCGAGCATGGGCTCGGCTCTACAATTGAGGAATGTCCTTCAAAACAGAACCCTCCCTGCGCCAGGCCGTAGCCGACGCCAGCGCCCGCCTCGGCGGCATCGATGCCCGCCACGAGGCCGAACTGCTGCTGCTGCACGTGCTGGACCGGCCGCGCAGCTGGCTGTTCGCCCACGCCACCGATCCGCTGCCCGCCACCGATCTGGCCGCCTTCGACGCCCTGCTGGCGCGCCGTGTGGCCGGCGAACCGGTGGCTTACCTGACCGGCCGCCGCGGCTTCTGGACGCTGGACCTGGACGTCGACCCGTCCACCCTGATTCCGCGCCCGGAAACCGAGCTGCTGGTCGAGCTGGCGCTGGAGCGCCTGCCGGCCGATCGCGACCTGCAGGTGGCCGACCTCGGCACCGGCAGCGGCGCCATCGCACTGGCACTGGCCAGCGAGCGCCCGCAGGCCCAGGTGCTGGCCACTGACGCCAGTCCTGGTGCGCTGGCGACGGCCGCGCGGAATGCCGCCCGTCATGAACTGCGCAACGTGCGCTTCACTGAAGGCGGGCACGACTGGTACGCGCCGCTGCAGGGCCAACGCTTCGACCTGATCGCCAGCAACCCGCCGTACATCGCCAGCGATGACCCGCACCTGCAGCAGGGCGACCTGCGTTTCGAACCGGCCACCGCGCTGGCCTCCGGGCTGGATGGGCTGGATGACATCCGCCGCATCGTCGCCGGCGGCCAGACACACCTGCTGCCCGGCGGCTGGCTGCTGATCGAGCATGGCTGGGACCAGGGTAAGGCGATCCGCGCGCTGTTCGAGCAGGCAGGCTATGTGCAGGTGCAGACCGCGCAGGACCTGGAGCAGCGCGACCGCATCACCCTGGGCCAGCGCC
Source organism: Stenotrophomonas sp. SPM (assembly GCF_003105135.1). Lineage (NCBI taxonomy): Bacteria > Pseudomonadati > Pseudomonadota > Gammaproteobacteria > Lysobacterales > Lysobacteraceae > Stenotrophomonas > Stenotrophomonas sp. SPM. The sequence continues at coordinate 912 of NZ_QETL01000198.1, forward strand.
CGGCCTAGAATGGAGGTTCTCCTGCCTTGGCAGGGCATCACCCTGGAGCTGCAAGCATGCGTACGCTGTATCCCGTCATCACTCCCTACGACGTCGGCACCCTGAAGGTCGACGACCGCCACACGCTGTACTTCGAACAGTGCGGCAACCCGGACGGCAAGCCGGTGGTGATGCTGCACGGTGGTCCGGGCGGCGGCTGCAGCGACAAGATGCGCCAGTTCCACGACCCGTCGAAGTACCGCATCATCCTGTTCGACCAGCGTGGCGCCGGCCGTTCCACCCCGCACGCCGACCTGGTGGACAACACCACCTGGGACCTCGTTGCCGATATCGAAAAGCTGCGCGAACACCTGAAAGTGGACCGCTGGCAGGTGTTCGGTGGCAGCTGGGGTTCGACCCTGGCCCTGGCCTATGCCGAAACCCATCCGCAGCGCGTGACCGAGCTGGTCCTGCGCGGCATCTTCATGCTGCGCCGCTGGGAGCTGGAATGGTTCTACCAGGAAGGGGCCAACCGCCTGTTCCCGGATGCGTGGGAGCACTACCTGAAGCCGATCCCGGCCGTGGAGCGCCACGACCTGATCTCGGCCTTCCACCGCCGCCTGACCAGCGAAGACGAAACCACGCGCCTGGAAGCGGCCAAGGCCTGGGCGGTGTGGGAAGGCGCGACCAGCTTCCTGCACGTCGATGATGACTTCATCAACAGCCACGAAGACCCGCACTTCGCTCTGGCGTTCGCCCGCATCGAGAACCACTACTTCGTCAACGGTGGCTTCTTCGAGGTGGAGGACCAGCTGCTGCGCGACGCGCACCGCATCGCCGATATCCCGGGCGTGATCGTGCACGGCCGCTACGACGTGGTGTGCCCGCTGGCCAACGCCTGGGACCTGACCAAGGTCTGGTCGAAGGCCAAGCTCGAGATCACCCCGGCCTCGGGCCACTCCGCATTTGAAGTGGAGAACGTGGACGCGCTGGTGCGCGCCACCGATGGGTTTGCCTGATCGGTAGTGCCGGTCGCTGGCCGGCAACACGCTACTGGTAGCGCCGGGCCATGCCCGG
>NZ_QETL01000199.1:0-1894 GCF_003105135.1 Stenotrophomonas sp. SPM
GCCCTGGTCGCGGTGATGCGCAAGATGCTGGTGATCCTCAACGCCCGCAAGCGGGACGCGGAGGCCCAGATGGCCTCCGCCTAACAAGACAGTTGCTACAGAAGGCAGGCGCTACGCCGCCTGCGACATCCGCACGCCGGGCAGTTCCACCAGGGTCTGCCCATGGTGGTCCAGCAGGCGCAGCGCGCCATCATGATCCTCGGCCAGCGCGGTCAGGCTTTCCACCCAGTCGCCGTCGTTCGCATAGACCAGCCCATCGCGCTCGACCAGCGCCGCACGGTGGATGTGGCCGCAGATGATGCCGTCCAGCCCGCGCCGGCGCACATCATCCAGGCCGGCCTGGACGAAGCGCTCGATGTAGCGCTCGGCGGCGCCGCTGCGCTTCTTCAGGAATTCGGACAGCGACCAGTAGCGCATGCCCAGCCGGCGCCGCACCGCGTTCAACGCCTGGTTGCCGGTGAGGATGCGGTAGTACAGCCAGTCGCCGAAGCGCTCCTGCAGGCCACCGAACTGGGTCACGCCGTCGTAGTCATCACCGTGCGCCACCAGCAGGCGGCGGCCGTCGGCGGTCACATGGATGGCGCGGCGGCGCACCTGCATCGCCGGCAGCATCAGCCCGCACACATGGCGCAGCGAGGCATCGTGGTTGCCGGGGATGTAGATGATCTCGGTGCCAGCGCGGCGCAGCGCATGCAGTGCCTGGATCACCTCGCTGTGCGAAGCACGCCAGTTGGCACGGCGGTGCGCCATCCACCACAGGTCGATGATGTCGCCGACCAGGTACAGCCGCTCGCAGCGCAGCTGGCCGAGGAAGGCGGCCAGTTCGGCGGCGTGGCAGTGGCGCGACCCGAGGTGCACATCGGAGACGAACACTGAACGCCGGTGCGGCGACAGGTTCGCCAGCGCGCTCATGCCGGCATCCCCGCGTCGCGCAGGTAGCGTTTGCGTTTGTTTGGCCGGATCGCCTGCAGGTCCACTTCGATCAGGCCGTCGATCGAATCGCTGAAATCCGGATCGACGCCGAACGCCAGGAAGCGCGCGCCGCCGGGTTCGCACAGATCGGTGTACTGGCGGTACAGCGTCGGCACACCCGTGCCCAGTGCGGCCAGGTTGGCCTTCAGCACGTCGAAGGCGGCGCCCGTGTCGAGTTCGCCAAAGCTGGGCGGTGCGGCGAAATACTGGAACGGCTGGTTGGATTCGACCAGGCCGCTGCGGCCGCCGTAATACCGCTGGTAGTAGGCCACCAGCTGCTCGCGTGCCTCGCGTGGCAGTGCGGCGCTGATCGACACCGCGCCGAACAGGTAGCGGATGCCCGGCTGGCACTGCAGGTAGGCGCCGATGCCCTGCCACAGGTAATCCAGGCTGCGGCTGCCCCAGTAATCGGGCACCACGAAGCTGCGGCCCAGTTCCAGGCCTTCGGCGATGCGGGTGATGGCATCGTCGGAATAGCGGAACAGCGAGGCGCTGTAGAGCCCGGCCAGGCCGCGGCGGGCCAGCGCCTGTGCGCCGCGCATGATGCGGTAGGCACCGGCGATGCGCTGTGCGCTGCCGTCCCAGATGACGATGTGCTGGTACTGCAGGTCGTAGTCGTCCAGGTCGCGGCTGCGGCCGGTACCCTCGCCCACCTGGCGGAAGGTCAGTTCACGCAGCCGGCCCAGCTCGCGCAGCAGCGCAGAGTCGGCCGTGCAGGTGGCCAGCAGGATCTGCTTGCCGTCGCCGGTCTGGCCCAGCACCGTGGCCCGGGCAATGTCGGCGGCCACCTGCGCCGGCGACACCGGGGCGGCCAGCGGCTCGGGGCCGGCCAGCAGGCTGCCGGTGGCACTGTCCGCGGGGCCCAGCGCATACAGCGCGCGGCGCACGGCCAGCAGCTGCGCGCCGGGGTCGCCCTGGCCCA
>NZ_QETL01000200.1:0-1882 GCF_003105135.1 Stenotrophomonas sp. SPM
GACGGCTGCGCTGCGGCAGGGCGACGACGTTGCCTGCGTGCTCCACCGCGACGGGTGCGGCCTCGCGTGGTGGCAGCTGCGCCGCTAGGCGTGCCCAGCCATCGGCGGGGGGCGTGCGCTGGTCGGGCAGCGCGCGCAGCCGCGCCTGCAGATCGGGGTCGTGGTCGTGATCGGTTTCGTGGGTACTCATGTCATGTCTCCCAGACGCGCGCGCAACAGGCCACGCGCGCGGTGCAGCTGTGCCTTGGAACTGCCAACGGCCATCTGCAGCTGTTCGGCGATCTCCTGGTGTTTCCAGCCCTCGATATCGTGCAGTACCAGTACCGCACGGGCCCGTGGTGGCAGCGTCGCCAGCGCGCGCTCCAGGTCCCGCTCGGTGCCGGCGCAGCGATCGTGCACGGCCAGCTCCTGCAGGCCGCCGTCGACATCATCGAGGCTGTCGTGGTCCTGCCCGGCGGCGCGGCCGCGCAGTTCCATCAGCGCCGCGTTCACGCCCAGCCGGTGCAGCCAAGTGGCCAGGCTGCTTTCAAACCGGAACCCCGGCAGCGCCCTCCAGGCCTGCAGGAAGGCTTCCTGCAGCGCATCCTCGGCGCGCGCCTGCTGGCCGCCAGATAGCCGCCACAGTACGGCGAACACACGCGGCGAGTGGCGCCGGTAGAGCTGTTCATAGGCCGCCATGTCTCCGGCGGCCGCGGCCCGCACCAGGGCGGGATCGTCGACGGCGTCGTTGGCGGCAGGCAGCGCGGGCATGGTGGTGTCGAGCATATCGCTTGGATGCGGCGACCCGGAAAAAGGTTTAAGCCCGATTGATGGCAGCCGCATTGCAACCTTTTCGGTGCTGGCTGCATCCATGCAGGGTCCTTGGTGAAAATTCCCGGAGTCCTGCCATGTCCAGCCCCTCCTGCGCCGCCCTGCTGGTGATCGTCGCCTGCGTCGTGCTGCAGGCCCTGGACCTGTCGCTGCAGCTGCGCGCGGAAAGCGGCCAGGCCTGCGTGCATCAGCATCGCCAGGCCCTGGTCTGCGTGGCGTGGTCCGGACCGGTCGAAACCCCGGCACGCGCCGGGTAACATCAAGGGTCGTTAACGCCAGATGCTGTCGCCCCATGATGTTGTCGCTGAAAGACCACCTGCCCGCCTGGAGCCACCCGTGGCTGCACTACATCGGCATCGCCCTGCATATCGTGCTGGTGCTGGTGATCGCCTGGCTGCTGCGGGTGCTTGCCCGCCGCCTGATCCGCCGCTTCGCCGAGCACTACACGCTGCCGCCGGAGATGGCGATGGGTGCGCGCCGGATCACCAGTTTCGTGGTCTATTTCAGCGCGCTGCTGTACATCCTCAGCCTGCTGGGTGCTTCGCCCTCGGTGCTGTGGACGGCCTTCACCGGTTTTGCCGCGGTGGGTGCGGTGGCGTTCTTCGCGGCGTGGAGCGTGTTGTCCAACATCTTCTGCACGCTGCTGATCTTCACCACGCGCCCGTTCCGCCTGCATGACTACATCGAGGTGCTGGAGAACGGCGAGAAGCCGGGCCTGAAGGGCCGGGTGATCGACGTGAACCTGATCTACACGACGCTGCAGGAAACCGGCAACGGCCACGAGGGCACGGTGCTGCAGCTGCCGAACAACCTGTTCTTCCAGCGCACGGTACGGCGCTGGCGCGATCCCTCGCACGCGCCGGGTGGCATCCAGGGCGACGGCTGAGGGAAGGTTTTTCTTTGCAGGGCTGCGCCCTGCACCTGCCGAAGCCGAAGCAACAGCAACAGCGGGCTATCCGTGGGTTGGCGGGCTGGGTCCGGTTGAGGGGGACGCTGCAAGTACGTCCATGTAAGCTCGGTCGCCGCATCCATGCGGCTCACGCCCCCTCAACCGGACCCACCCCGCCTTCGA
>NZ_QETL01000201.1:0-1844 GCF_003105135.1 Stenotrophomonas sp. SPM
TGTGAGCGGCATGGATGCCGCGACCAAGCCCCCATGGATGGGTTTACGGCGTCCCCCTCAACCGGACCCACCCCGCCAACCCTCAGATACCCAGCTTTTGACGTTGACGTTGATTGCAGCGGGTGCAGGGCTGCAAGCCCTGCAGATACCCCCCTACCTGAACAGGGGTTTTTGCGTGGAGTCTTGAAGATCGTTTACACTTGCGAGGTCTGCAGCGGCCGTCCGTTTCCCTCCGGGATCGCCGGCGACCTGGGTCCGCCCACGTCGCCCGCCCCCACTCCGACGCCGTTCGTCACGCATTCCAGCCTGCGCTCCGTGCCGGCTGCACCCAATTCTCGCAGCGCGGTTCACGGGAACGCTCCGAGTCAGCCGATCAGTTTGATCTGCCCCCGTCTGTCCGTTCGGACAGGCGTTTCTTGTACTTGGAGCAATCTCAATGTCTTTTGAATCCCTGGGCCTTGCGCCTTTCCTGCTGCGCGCGCTCGCCGAGCAGGGCTACGAAAACCCGACCCCGATCCAGCAGCAGGCGATCCCGCTGGCGCTTGCCGGTCGCGACCTGCTGGCCGGTGCACAGACCGGTACCGGCAAGACCGCCGCCTTCGGCCTGCCGCTGCTGCAGCACTTGGGCACGGCCTCGCAGGAAGTGCGCAGTGGCCCGCGCAAGCCGCGTGCGCTGATCCTGGCCCCGACCCGCGAACTGGCCACCCAGGTGCATGACAGCCTGCGCGGCTACAGCAAGTACCTGCGCATTCCCAGCGCCTGCATCTACGGCGGCGTCGGCATGGGCAACCAGCTGGACATCCTGCGCCGCGGCGTCGACCTGCTGGTCGCCTGCCCGGGCCGCCTGATCGACCACCTGGAGCGTCGCAGCGTCGACCTGTCCGGCATCGAAGTGCTGATCCTGGACGAAGCCGACCGCATGCTCGACATGGGCTTCCTGCCGTCGATCAAGCGCATCCTCGCCAAGCTGCCGAAGCAGAACCGCCAGACCCTGCTGTTCTCGGCTACCTTCGAGGACAACATCCGCCAGCTGGCGCTGGAGTTCATGCGCAACCCGGAACAGATCCAGGTGACGCCGAAGAACACCGTGGCCGAGACCATCACCCACCGCGTGCACCCGGTAGATGGCAGCCGCAAGCGCGACCTGCTGCTGCACCTGCTGGCGCAGGACAGCCGCGAGCAGACCCTGGTCTTCGCCCGCACCAAGCACGGCAGCGACAAGCTGGCCTCGTTCCTGGAAAAGTCCGGCATCAAGACCGCGGCGATCCACGGCAACAAGAGCCAGGGCCAGCGCCTGCGTGCACTGGGTGACTTCAAGGCTGGTCGCGTGACCGTGCTGGTGGCCACCGACATCGCCGCACGCGGCATCGACATCAACGAGCTGCCGAAGGTGATCAACTTCGACCTGCCGATGGTGGCCGAGGATTACGTGCACCGCATCGGCCGTACCGGCCGCAACGGTGCGACCGGCCAGGCGATTTCGCTGGTGGCGCAGGACGAAGTGAAGCTGCTGCGCGCGATCACCCGCCTGCTGGGCCGCGACATGGACATCCGCGACGTGCCGGGCTTCGAGCTGCAGACGCCGATCCGCTGGGGCAACAGCGCACCGGGCAAGGCCGAGCACGATACCGGCGAACGCGCACCGCGCAAGAGCCACGCGCGTCGTCCGCACGGTGATGCGACGCGCCATGCGCATGCGGGCCCGAAGAAGGCCGGCGGCGGCCGTCGCGAGGGCGGTGGCAATGGCCAGCAGCGTGCCGGTGCGGGCGCGGGTCAGGGCCAGCGTCGTGGCGGTGGCGGCAATGGTGGTGGCGGCCGTGGCCGCGGCCAGGGCGGCAACGTCG
>NZ_QETL01000202.1:0-1813 GCF_003105135.1 Stenotrophomonas sp. SPM
AACTGCCCGACGCACGCAGCAGCGCGACCTCGGTCAGCTGGCAGCCGCAGGGCGAAAAGGAACGCCGCCGCGGCCAGCGCAATCCGAACCAGGCCACGCGCCTTTTGCACGCCATGAAAGCAGTCGAGCATGGCTCGACTCTACAAAAGAAAAGGCCGGCTTTGCGCCGGCCCTTCGTTCTTATTTCGCCTTGCCCTGGTTGGCCACGGCCTCAGCAGCCTTGCGTGCTGCTTCCGGGTCGCCCAGGTAGCGGAACGACTTCACCGTCAGGTCGTCGTTCAGTTCGAACAGCAGCGGGATGCCGGTCGGGATGTTCAGCTCGAGGATTTCCTCGCGCGAGACATTGTTGAGGTACTTGTACAGCGCGCGCAGCGAGTTGCCGTGGGCGGTGACCAGCACGGTCTTGCCGTCCTTCAGCTGCGGCGCGATGGCGTCGTGCCAGTACGGCAGCACGCGGTCGAGCGTGGTCGCCAGCGATTCGGTGCCCGGCAGTGCGTTGCGGTCCAGGCCGGCGTAACGACGGTCGTGGATCGGGTGGCCCGGGTCTTCCAGCTCCATCGGCGGCGGCGGGATGTCGTAGGAACGACGCCACACCTTGACCTGGTCCTCGCCGTGCTTGGCAGCGGTCTCGGCCTTGTCCAGGCCCTGCAGGCCGCCGTAATGGCGTTCATTGAGGCGCCAGGACTTGTTTACCGGCAGCCAGTCCTGGCCCAGTTCGGCCAGCGCACCCTGCAGGGTGTGGATGGCGCGCTTGAGCACCGAGGTGTGGGCGACGTCGAACTGCAGGCCTTCTTCGCGCATCAGGCGGCCGGCGTTGGCGGCTTCGCTGCGGCCCTGGTCGGTCAGATCGACATCAACCCAGCCGGTGAAGCGGTTGTCCAGGTTCCACTGGCTCTGGCCGTGGCGCAACAGTACGAGTTTACGGGTCACTGCAGGATCTCCAACGCGAGGAAAGGCAGGCGGACATTGTAGCCCCGCCCGCGCTCACCGCGCCGTGGCAGCGGCCATGCCACGGTGCGGGCGATGAAGACCGTGATCGATCCGGGCCATTGGCAAGGCAGCGTCGCCGCCGCCCGCGAACAGCAGCTGCAGCTGGCCAGCCGCGTGGAGCGCCAGGACCGCCTGCCGGTCAAGCCGCGCTGGCTGGCCGGGCTGGACGTGGGCTTCGAGGATGACGGCGCCACCACCCGCGCCGCAGCGGTGTTGCTGGATGCCCGCACCCTGCAGCCGGTGGCGCAGGAGATCGCCCGCATTCCCACGGTAATGCCCTACATCCCCGGCCTGCTCAGCTTCCGCGAACTGCCGGCCCTGCTGGCCGCGTTGGCACAGCTGCCGCGCACGCCGGACCTGGTGTTCGTCGATGGCCATGGCATCAGCCACCCGCGACGGCTGGGCGTGGCGTCACACCTGGGCGTGGTGACCGACCTGCCCACTATCGGCGTAGCCAAGTCGAAGCTGGTGGGGCGCTTTGAAGAGCCCGGTGCAGAAACCGGCGCACACACGCCGTTGCTGTACGGCGACGAGCAGCTTGGCTGGGTGCTGCGCAGCAAGGTCCGCTGCAAGCCGCTGTTCGTGGCTGGCGGGCACCGGGTCAGCGCCGATACCGCGCTGGCCTGGGTGCAGCGCACGCTGCGCGGCTATCGGCTGCCCGAGCCGACGCGGCTGGCCGACCGGCTGGCTTCGCGCCGCGACGAGGGTAGAGTCGACTGCTAGTTGTGATCTCTCTGTACGTTGTTCATCCGGGACATCTTTGGAAAATGGTGGTTACCACACCGTTCCAGCCCCCAAAGAGCCCGGATGAACAATCATAAAA
>NZ_QETL01000203.1:0-1810 GCF_003105135.1 Stenotrophomonas sp. SPM
TGCTTCTGCCAACAGCAGCCGAGCATGGCTCGGCTCTACAAAAGGCAAACCGCGTTCACGCCCCCTCCCCTACAGTGGCCACACACCCTTCTGGAGGCACGCCATGCGTCCCTCGATGTTCCAGGCCGGTGCGTCGCTGGCATTGCTGCTCTGCGTGGCCGGTGCAGCCGCCGAAGAACCCGCCCACGCTACTACGCCTCCCGACCGGCAACTGGCTCCTTTGTTCCAGCAGGTACAACGCGCGCACCTGTTTGCCGACCAGAAGACCTTCGCCGACGCCGTACCGCGCCAGCCGGCGGCGGCCGTACTGGCCGACTGGCAGACCGCGCAGCAGCAACCCGGTTACACGCTGCGCGATTTCGTCGCGACCCACTTCGACGTACCCGGCGATCCACCGGCCTACGTGCCGCCTGCAGGCGAAACTCTGCGCGCGCACATCGAAGGCCTGTGGCCGGTACTGCAACGGCATACCACCAGCGTCGATCCGCACGGATCGCTGCTGCCCTTGCCGCATCCCTACGTAGTGCCCGGCGGCCGCTTCCGCGAGGTCTATTACTGGGACAGCTACTTCACCCTGCTCGGCCTGGCGTCCAGCCAACGCTGGCAGCATGTGCGCGACATGGTCGACAACTTCGCCTGGCAGCTGGACCAGTACGGCCACATCCCGAATGGCAACCGCAGCTACTACCTCAGCCGTTCGCAGCCGCCGTTCTTCAGCCTGATGGTGGAACTGCTGGCCAGCCACGAAGGTGACGACGCGTACCGGCGCTACCTGCCGCAGCTGCGCATCGAACACGCATTCTGGATGCACGGCGCGGAGGGTCTTGCACCGGGCCAGGCGCGCGAACGCGTGGTGCGCTTGGCCGATGGCCAGCTGTTGAACCGCTACTGGGATGCGCGCGCCGTGCCGCGTACCGAATCGTGGACGGATGACCTGGCCACGGCGGCGCAGGCATCACAACGAGCGCCCTCGCAGGTCTACCGCGATCTGCGTGCCGGTGCCGAATCCGGCTGGGATTTCAGCTCGCGCTGGCTGGATGACCCCGCGCAGCTGTCCAGCATCCGCACCACCTCCATCGTGCCGGTGGATCTGAACAGCCTGCTGTTCCAGCTGGAACAGACGCTGGCGCGCGCCAGCACGGCATCGGGTGCGCGTGACGATGCCCGCCGTTTCCAGCAGCTGGCCGCCTCACGCCGCGCGGCCATCAACACGCAGCTGTGGGATGTGCGCGAGGGCTATTACGTTGACCGCGACCTGGACAGCGGCCAGCAGCGCCCTGCCCTGACCGCCGCGACGCTGTTCCCGCTGTGGCTGAAGATTGCCGACACTGCGCAGGCGCGACGCACCGCCGATGCCGTGGAAACCGGCCTGCTGCGCTCCGGTGGCCTGCTGACCACCCAGCGCGACACCGGACAGCAATGGGACGCACCAAACGGCTGGGCGCCGCTGCAGTGGGTGGCCGTGGACGGGCTGCAGCACTACGGCCAGCAGGCGCTGGCACGGACCCTGGGCGTGCGCTTCCTGCGCACGGTGCAGTCGGTCTACGAGCGCGACGGCAAGCTGGTGGAGAAGTACGTGGTGGATGGCTCGGCCAGCGGCGGCGGTGGCGGCGAGTACCCGCTGCAGGATGGTTTCGGCTGGAGCAATGGCGTGACCCTGGCGCTGCTCGACCGCCTGTGCGCGCCAGAGCGCACCTGCGAAAGCGCCGCCGACGTCGAATAAGCGCTTCTACAGCATCGAGCCACGCTCGACTGCTGTGGCCTTTGTAGAGTCGAGCCATGCTCGACTGCTGTTGGCAGAAGCAGTCGA
>NZ_QETL01000204.1:0-1755 GCF_003105135.1 Stenotrophomonas sp. SPM
CATGGCCGTGCAGGACCGTAGGCGCCACGGACGGCGCCTACGAGCTACATGGACGTATTTACCGCGTGTCCTGCACGGCCATGCCCTCCGCCTCCCCCCGTATCAGGAAGGCGCTGCAGTTGCTCTCGATTTGGCCGTTGCCTTTAGCGGGCCGGCGGGCTGCAAGCCCGCCAGCGACGTACAATCCAGGCATGAGCCGCCAACGCCTGACCTTCGTCATCGCCGCCCACAACGAGGAACTGGCGCTGCCCCAGCTGCACCCGCGCCTGTGCGCGGTGCTCGACGCGCTGGACGATGTCGACGGCCACATCCTGTATGTCGATGACGGCAGCACCGACGCTACCTGGGCGGTGATCGAACACCTCGCCCATCCCGACCCGCGTGTCTCGGCCCTGCGGCTGTCGCGCAACTTCGGCAAGGAGGCCGCGTTGACCGCCGGCCTGGACCAGGTGCGCGAGGGCGCTGCGATGATCCTCGATGCCGATGGCCAGGATCCGCCGGAACTGGTGCCGACCTTCGTCGCGCACTGGAAAGAGGGCTATGACAACGTCTACGGCACGCGCAAGGTGCGCGACGGCGAAAGCTGGAGCAAGCGGGCCACGGCGGCCATGTTCTACCGGGTGATCGGCCGCCTGTCGCGCACGCCGATCCCCGCCGACACCGGTGATTTCCGCCTGCTGTCGCCGCGGGCGCTGAGTGCGTTGCGCGAGATGCGCGAGCGCCATCGCTTCATGAAAGGCCTTTTCAGCTGGGTCGGCTTCCGCCGCGTGGCCGTGCCCTACCACCGCCACGCGCGGTTGGCCGGCAACAGCAAGTTCAGCCTCTGGAACCTGTGGAACTTCGCACTGGAAGGCATCACCGGGTTCTCGACCGTGCCGCTGCGGGCGGCCACCTACCTGGGCCTGGCGACCGCGGCGGCGGCGTTCGTGTTCGGCGTCTGGGTGATCATCAAGGCAGCGCTGTACGGCGACCGCGTGGCGGGCTGGCCGACGATGATGGCGGTGATCCTGTTCCTGGGCGGCGTGCAGCTGATCGCGCTGGGGCTGATCGGTGAGTATCTGGGCCGCCTGTACGAGGAGTCCAAGCAGCGGCCCCTGTACCTGGTTGACGCGTGGCTAGCACCTTCCGTGGCAGACTCGGCCCTGCAACCCACCCTGGGAGGGCAGGCAGATGACGTCGGTACGGCAACTGTTGGACGGCAAGTCCCCTGAAGTACACGCGGTCGCGCCCGGCGCGGCGGTGATCGATGCGATCCGGCTGATGGCCCAGAAGGGCATCGGCGCGGTGCTGGTGATGGACGGGCCGCGACTGGTCGGCATCCTGTCCGAGCGCGATTACGCGCGCAAGATCGTGCTGCACGATCGTTCCTCGCGCGATACGGCGGTGTCCGAGATCATGACGGCGAAGGTGGTGACGGTGTCGCCGGGTGAGCAGGTGGAACATTGCCTGCAGCTGGTGACCGACTACCGCATCCGCCACCTGCCGGTGGTGGAAAGTGGGTCGGTGCTGGGGGTGATCTCCATCGGTGATCTGGTGAAGGCGGTGATCGACGCGCAGCGGCGGGAGTTGGATCAGCTGCAGCAGTACATCGTGGCCGGGTGAGTTTTTCGCTGGCGGGCTTGCAGCCCGCCGGCCCGCCTAAAGCAACGGCAACGGCAACTGCAGAAGCAGCGCCTTCCTGACATGGGGGGAGGCGGAGGGCATGGCCGTGCAGGACACGCGGTAAATACGTCCATGTAGCTCGTAGGCGCCATC
>NZ_QETL01000205.1:0-1601 GCF_003105135.1 Stenotrophomonas sp. SPM
GCCGCGCGCGCCGCCGGCAGCGACCAGCGTGATGGCCTGCCCGGTTTCCTGCCTGCCGAGGCGCGGCAGACCATCGCCCTCATCCAGCACGGCGGCCCCTTCCCGCACCGCCAGGACGGCACTACCTTCGGCAACCGCGAGCAGCGCCTGCCGCAGCGACCGCGCGGTTACTACCGTGAGTACACGGTCGATACCCCCGGTGCATCCAACCGCGGCGCGCGCCGCATCATCACCGGCGGCGACCCTCCACAGGCGTGGTATTACACCGACGATCACTACGATTCGTTCCGCAGCTTCACCGTACCGGCCCCGGGAGAACGCCCATGAGCCACGACGATTTCGGCCTCGGCCTGCATGACATCAACAACGCTGGCGTCTATGCCATCGATACCGGCGACATCAGCGACCTGGCTGCGGCAATGCGCGATGCCTCGCTGAAGGTGATCCGCATCGACCTGCACGGCGTGACCGACAAGCGCACCCTGCTCGCGCGGCTGGCCGCGCAGCTGGATTTCCCGGCCGGCTTCGGCGGTAACTGGGATGCACTGGCCGACAACCTGCGCGACCTGCAGTGGCTGCCGGCACCGGGCTACGCCCTGTTCCTGGCCGATGTGGATGCGCTGCGCGCGGGCGCGGCGAAGGACTTCGACACGCTGCTGGACGTGATGGACGAAGCCAGCCGCGACTGGGTCGGCCGCGACGTGCCGTTCTGGGTGTTTCTGTCGCAGAGCGAGTAAACGGTAGCGGCGGGCCACACCCGGCGAGCGCGCAGCGCGGCACGCGGCGGACAGTCCGCCGTTACCGGCTGCCGTTATCTTCCTGCAGCTCTTTCTTGAACGGGATGTCCGGCGGCGGCCTTGCCACCGCCGGCTGGTCCTGCATGTTCGGGTCGCTCAGGCCACAGCCACCACCGGCCTGCAGGATCGAGATCACGCAGGAGATCTTCGTGCTGGTACCCGGCAACGGAATCTCCATCGCCTTGACGCCCTTGCGCACCCATTCGGCCAGCAGCGATTCCTGCGGCACCCAGTACTTGTCGAACGACGTCGGCGTGTAGTCGTACGGCGGCCGCTTCAGCCATCGGCCCGACTCAGCGATGCTTTCCTTGGTCCAGCCATCGTTGTCGCCACCCGGCGCGCCGCGCTCGGCAGGGCCCTTGCCTTCCTGGCCGGGCACGTTGACGCTGCCATCTGCGTTGAACAGGCCCTGGCCCGCACCGCGCGCGCTGGCCTGCGCGGCCCCCTGCTGGGCGCCATCGCGGTTGCGGCTCGACGCACCCCAGTCGTCGCCCTTGGCCGGTGTTGCCCAGTTGCCCGGCGTCGGGGCGGGACGCGCACCGGCCCGTGCCGGCCAAAGAGAAAATCCTTGAGAATAGAGGCGGTGAACAGCAGCTGAAAAAGTAATACGGACGAGACATATGGCAGTTGAACCGACAATCATTGGGCAGATCGAACAGACATCGACTCGCCTAGCCCAGCGCAATGCATCAGCGGTTACCGTGGTCACGACCTCGCAGCATGACCGACCACGCTCTACATAACCACATGTCCATCCCACTCTGACGACAAACAATCATACTAGAAAGCAGCCACACACACGAT
>NZ_QETL01000206.1:0-1638 GCF_003105135.1 Stenotrophomonas sp. SPM
GCCCCCACCCCAGCTGCCGCCTCCCCAGCCACCCCCGCCGGCATAGCGCCCGGGGTGGCCGGACAACATCGCCACGACCAGGCCGACGATGCCGGCCACGCCGCTGGCCAGCAGGGTGGAGGTGAACAGGAACGCGGCCAGCGCCGCGCCGCCGCCGCCGAGCAGGCCGCGCAGCGGGCGTGGCACCCGCGAGAACACCCCGCGCAGCATGCTGCCCGCGAACACGCCGATGAACAGCGCCAGGATCCAGATATCGCCACCACCGCCCGCTTCGTGGCCGCGCTGGCCGCTGACCGGCGCCGGCAACGGCTCGCCATCGACCAGCTTCACCAGCACCGCCGTGGCGTCGGTGATGCCACCGGCGTAATCGCCGCTGCGGAAGCGCGGCACCAGGTACTCCTGGATGACCCGGTTGGCGATGGCATCGGGAATCGCGCCTTCCAGGCCGTAGCCCGGTTCGATGCGTACGCGCCGGTCGTCCTTGGCCACCACCAGCAGCACGCCGTCATCCACGCCCTTGCGGCCGATCTGCCACTGGTCGAAGACGCGGGTGGTGTACTGGGCGATGTCCTCGGGCTGGGTGCTGGGCACCACCAGCACCTGCAGCTGGCTGCCCTTGCGCTGCTGCAGGTCCAGTGCCTGCTGCACCAGCGCCTGCTTCTGCGCGGCATCGAGGGTGCCGGTGGTATCGACCACCGGCGAATCCAGCGCGGGAATCGGCGCCAGCGACTGCGCCTGCGACGCCAGCGGCAGCCACAGCAGGAACGCCAGCAGCAGCGCGGTGGCCAGGCGCATCGGTCAGTGCGCCGGCTGCGGTGCCGGCTGCCGCTGCGGCGTGGTGCCGAAGTCGACCACCGGCGCGTTGGAGATCTGCGCTTCGTTCTCGACGCTGAAGTTGGGCTTGGGCTGGTAGCCGAAGATCTTCGCGGTGACCAGCTGCGGGAACGAGCGGATGTAGGTGTTGTAGTCCTGCACCTGCTGGATGTAGCGGCCGCGGGCCACGGTGATGCGGTTCTCGGTGCCTTCCAGCTGTGCCTGCAGGTCGCGGAAGTTGGCGTCGGACTTCAGCGTGGGGTAGTTCTCGGTGACCACCAGCAGGCGCGACAGCGCGCTGCCCAGTTCGCCCTGCGCCTGCTGGAACTGCTTGAGCGAGGCAGGGTCATCGGCGTTGACGTTGATCTGGCCGACGCGCGAGCGGGCGTTGGTGACTTCGGTCAGCACGCGCTCTTCCTGGCTGGCGAAACCTTTGACGGTCTGCACGAGGTTGGGCACCAGGTCGGCGCGGCGCTTGTACTGGTTGAGCACTTCGGACCAGCTGGCCTTGACCGCCTCATCCTTCTGCTGGATGGCGTTGTAACCACAGCCGGAGAGCAGGGAGGCCATCAGCAGCAGGGGCAGGACGCGGGTGAGCAGGCGCATGGCGGGAGTTCCGGGTGGACTGGCTGCCGAGCATGCCATGGTTTGCGTTAACGCCGGCGTGGAGGTCGGGGTGTCGGCCAACGGGCTGGGCCCCCTCCGCGGTGGGTGTGTTTGCTGGATATCGGGGTTGGTCGGGAGGGTGGGTTGGCTGGGGGACGCCGTGAATCCGTCCATGGAGGCTCGGTCGCGCCATCCATGGCGCTCACGCCCCCAGCCAAC
>NZ_QETL01000207.1:0-1625 GCF_003105135.1 Stenotrophomonas sp. SPM
ACCACCCCGGCTTTGCCTACCAAGGCCGAAACCTGGCCTGCAAACGGGCCTGCACATTTCGGGGTTAGTCTGTGCGCCCATTTCGTGGAGTCGCCCGTCGATGCGCCGCCGTTCCCTCGCCCTTGCCCTGTCCCTGCTGCTGCCGGCCACCGCCTTTGCCCAGGCCCAGCCACAGGCCGCGCCGACCCCGACCTCCACCACCGCTCGCAGCAAGGCCCCGGTCGTGCTGACCACGGCCCCGGCCGACTGGCGCGCGCTGGATGGCCAGCACGTGCGCATCGCCGCTCCGCTCACCCTGGCCGGCACCGATGGCCTGGAGCGCTTCGGCCAGCTCACCGTGGCCTTCGATGGCCGCCTCTGGCAGCCCACCGAAGTGGCCGCGCCGGGCACCGCCGGCATCGAGCAGGTAATGGCCGACAACCAGCGCCGCCGCCTGGTGCTCGATGACGGCAGCGATGCCCGCGACCCGGGCAGCGTGCCGTACCTGCCTGGCAACCCGGTGCTGCGCACTGGCATGCAGCTGCGCAACGTGGAAGGCATCGTGCGGGTGGATGCACGGGGCCGCCCCAGCCTGCAGGTGCAGGGCACGCTGAAGCTGCCGGACCTGCAGCGCCCGGCGGTGCCGAAGGTGGCCGGCGACCTGCACATCGCCGCCTTCAACCTGGAGAACTTCTTCAACGGTGATGGCCAGGGCGGTGGTTTCCCGACCCTGCGCGGCGCGCGGACGCTGGACGAACACAAGGCCCAGGTGGCCAAGCTGGTCACCACCGTCAACTCGCTCGGCGCCGACGTCGCCGCGCTGATGGAACTGGAAAACGACGGCTACGGCCCGCAGTCGGCCATTGCCGAACTGGTCGATGCGCTCAACCGCGACCGCGGTGCGCAGGGCGACTGGCGCTTCGTCGACGCCGGCAACGGCCCGGGCGACAATCCGATCCGCGTCGGCATCATCTACCGCAGCAGCCGCCTGCAGCCGCTGGGCAAGCCGGCCACGCTGACCGGCGGCCCGTTCGTCGAGCACAGCCGCGTGCCGCTGGCGCAGGCGTTCCAGGCCAAGCAGGGCGCGCCGTTCGTGGTGGTCGCCAACCACTTCAAGTCCAAGGGCTGCCGCGAGGCTGCAGGCGCCGATGCCGACCGCAACGACGGCCAGGGCTGCTGGAACGCCACCCGCGTCACCTCGGCCGAGCAGTTGAACGACTGGCTGCAGACCAACCCGACCGGCACCGGTGCCCAGGACGCGGTGCTGCTGGGCGACTTCAACGCCTATGCGCAGGAAGACCCGATCCGCACCCTGCATGACCTCGGCTGGCAGGACGCCTTCAAGGTGGCCAAGGTCGAGCACCCCTACAGCTACGTCTACAACGGCTACACCGGCCGCCTCGACCACGCGCTGCTGAGCCCGGGCATGGCCAAGCGCCTGCGCGCGGCCGCCGAATGGCACAGCAACGCCGACGAACAGGACGCCAGCGGCTACCAGGGCCGCAGCGTGCCGGGCCCGTGGCGCAGCTCCGACCACGACCCGCTGCTGCTGGGTTTCGATAAATAACCCTACGCCGGGTCACGCCCGGCGGCTTTCTGTAGAGTCGAGCCATGCTCGACTGTCTTTGGAGACGCAGTCGAGCATG
>NZ_QETL01000208.1:0-1546 GCF_003105135.1 Stenotrophomonas sp. SPM
AGCCTGCTGGCCCTGCCGGCCTGGCACGAATGGCAGGCGCTGTTCGGCCTGGCCCACTTCATCGTGGCCGAGCGGCCGGGCAGCCCGTTGCGCGACGCCGTGGCCGGCGAGCTCGGCCAGGCCCTGGAAGGGCGCTGGGCCGACAACGAGCAGTCGCTGTTCGCCAGCCCGACCGGGCGCGTGCTGCGCCTGCACCAGCCCCTGCGTGGCGAGTCGGCCAGTGCCGTACGCGCCCAGATTGGCGCGGCCGGGCCCTGGCGGGCGATGCTGCCGCCGGCGGTGGCCGACTATGTGGCCGGGCAGCGCCTGTACCACCCCGGTACACCCTGAATACCCGCGTGAATGGCGCAAGCGCGCCATGCCCGTATAATCGCCCCCACGTTTATAGAGTCGATCCACTTTGAGCAACCAGACCCAGCCCCAGACCATCAAGGTCGATCTGCCCAGCCCGCCGCCCTCCGTGCCGCAACTGCTGGCCAGCGTCCGCCAAGCCACCGAAGACCTGAAGGCCAAGGACCTGGTCGAGATCGACGTGCGCGGCCGGTCCAGCGTTGCCGATTACATGATCGTCGTTTCGGGCACCTCGACCCGCCACGTCAAGTCGATCGCCGATGAAGTCGTGCGCTTCGCCAAGAACATCGACGTGATGCCGCTGGGCGTGGAAGGTGAGCGCGAAGCCGAGTGGGTGCTGGTCGACCTGGGCGACATCATCGTCCACGTCATGCTGCCGCGCGTGCGTGAGTTCTACGCCCTCGAGCGCCTGTGGACCGTCGGCGACCAGCCGCCGCCCAGCGACGACGACGAAGTGGCCTGAGCCACGGCGTTGCTGTACCCCTTCGACGGCGCCGATGGCGCCGTCGACGTTTTGGAGAGTGCGTAGATGAAAGCCCGCCTGATCGCCACCGGTGAACGCGCACCCAGCTGGGTTGCGCAGGGCTTCGCCGAATACCAGAAGCGGCTGTCGCACTGGCTGCCGTTCGAACTGGTGGAAATCGAGCCGGGCCTGCGTGGCAAGGGCCGCGATGCGCGTCGTGCCACCGAGGACGAAGGCAAGCGGGTGATCGCTGCGCTGCCGAAGAATGCCTACGTGGTGGCGCTGGACGTGCCGGGCCGCCAGCTCAGTTCCGAACAGCTCGCGCAGCGCCTGGAGCATTGGCGCGGGCAGGGCAGGGACCTGGCCTTCCTGATCGGTGGCCCGGAAGGGCACTCGCCGGAAGTGTCCGCGCTGGCCGATGAGAAGTGGTCGATCGGACCGCTGACCCTGCCGCACATGCTGGTGCGGCTGGTGGTCGCCGAGCAGCTGTATCGGGCCGCAGCAATGATTGCGAATCACCCCTACCATCGCGCGTGAAGAGTGGTTATACTGGTCGTCTGCCCGAATAGCTCAGCCGGTTAGAGCACTTGACTGTTAATCAGGGGGTCGTTGGTTCGAGTCCAACTTCGGGCGCCACCTTTGAAAACCCGCATCGCGAGATGCGGGTTTTTTTTTGCGTCGAGCTTCTGTAGAGCCGAGCCCATGCTCGGCTGCGGCAGAACGGCAGCCGAG
>NZ_QETL01000209.1:0-1539 GCF_003105135.1 Stenotrophomonas sp. SPM
CACGCTCGGCTGCCGTGCACCGTGGCAAAGCAGCCGAGCGTGGGCTCGGTTCTACAGATCAGCGTCACCGTGCTGCAGGTAGACTCCCCCCATGACGTCTGCCATCGATCCGCGTCGCGCACAGCTGCGGCGCCTGAAAGCCATCGCCCTGGGCCTGCTGCTGTTGATGCTGGCCGGGTTCGCGGTCAGCCACTGGCAGGACGAACGCGGTGGCTGGGCCTGGGTGTCGGCCTTCTGCGAGGCTGCCGCCGTCGGCGCATTGGCCGACTGGTTTGCGGTGGTCGCGCTGTTCCGGCGGCCGATGGGCCTGCCCATTCCGCACACGGCGATCATCCCGCGCAGCAAGGAACGCATCGGCGACAGCCTGGCCCTGTTCGTGCGCGACCAGTTTCTGGAACCGGGCGTGCTGCTGGCCAAGCTGCAGGTATTCGACCCCGCCAGCCGTCTCGGTAGCTGGCTGGCCGATCCGGCACGTTCGCGCATGCTGGCCGACATGGCCCGTGGCTGGGCGCTGCAGGCGCTGGATTTCTTCGACGAAGGCGCCGTGCGCCGGCAGCTGCACAGCTTCGTCGTGCAACAGCTGCGACAGTGGAATGCGGCGTCAACCGCCGGCGAACTGCTGGCCCTGCTGACTGCCGATGGCCGCCACCAGCGCGTGCTGGACGAGGGCCTGCAGCGGCTCGGCCGCTGGCTGGAACAACCGGAAGTGAAGGAGCGCGCCTCGCAGCTGATCGTGCGCTACATCCAGCGCGAGTGGCCAACGCTGTCGAACACGGTGAACTGGATCAAGCCGATCGACGAGATCGGTGACAGCCTGGCCGAGCGGCTGGCGCGTGCGGTGCTGGAAGAACTGCAGCAGGTCCTGGCCGAGCCGCAGCATCCGTTGCGGCAGGACTACGAGACCTGGCTGGGCAACTACGTGCAGCGCCTGCGCGAAGACCCGGCGCTGGCCGAGC
The DNA here is from genome assembly GCF_003105135.1 of Stenotrophomonas sp. SPM. NCBI lineage: Bacteria > Pseudomonadati > Pseudomonadota > Gammaproteobacteria > Lysobacterales > Lysobacteraceae > Stenotrophomonas > Stenotrophomonas sp. SPM. The sequence goes on from NZ_QETL01000209.1 coordinate 957, forward strand.
GCATCGAGCAGCTGAAGCAGGAAATGATCGACCACCCGGCCCTGCAGGAGTATGTGCAGGGGCTGTGGGCACGCATCCACGCCAGCCTGCGCACGGACCTGCAGCGCGAGGATTCGGCACTGGTCGGCCACCTGCAGCGCAGCCTGGCATCGCTGGGGTCGACGCTGCAGGCCGATCCGGCGCTGCGCGATGCGCTCAACCAGCATCTGCTGGAGGGTGCGCAGCGGTTGACCGAGCGCCTGCGCGAGGGGGTGACCACGCACATCGCGCAGACGGTGAAGGGCTGGGACGAGCGGCACCTGGTCGAGCAGCTGGAACTGAGCGTGGGCCGCGACCTGCAGTTCATCCGGTTCAACGGCACGCTGGTGGGTGGGTTGATCGGGGTGCTGCTGCACGCGGCGACGGTGCTGTTCAAATTCTGATGATTGCTTGGCAGGGCTGCGCCCTGCACCCGCCGAAGCAACGTCAACATCAAAAGCGGGGTATCCCTGGGCTGGCGGGGTGGGTCCGGTTGCGGGGGACGCTGCAAGTACGTCCATGTAAGCTCGGTCGCCGCATCCATGCGGCTCACGCCCCCGCAACC
>NZ_QETL01000210.1:0-1283 GCF_003105135.1 Stenotrophomonas sp. SPM
TCGACTGCCTTTGGCCAACCGCGCAGGGCAGTCGAGCATGGCTCGACTCCACAGAGGTCAGCCCCGGCAGAACGCGGCGTAATCGATATACCCCGGGAACGGCACCCCAGGCGCACACACCGGGCACTGGTGATCAGGCTGGATGCGGGTTTCGCGGAAGCGCATGCCCAGCGCATCGAAGCGCAGCAGACGGCCGACCAGCGGCTCGCCGATGCCCAGCAGCAGCTTCAGCACCTCGGTGGCCTGCAGCACCCCGGCCAGGCCGGGCAGCACACCCAGTACGCCGGCCTCGGAACAGTTGGGCGCGAACTCGGGCGGCGGCGGCTCAGGGAACAGGCAGCGGTAGCACGGGGCCACGCCACGCTGGCGGCCGGCATCAAACACGCTTACCTGCCCATCAAAGCGCTCGATGGCGGCATAGACCATGGGCTTGGCGTGCTTGATGCAGGCGTCGTTGAGCAGGTAGCGCAGCGGGAAGTTGTCCGAGCCGTCCAGCACGACGTCCACACCCTCCAGCACGCGATCGACGTTCTCCGAGGTCACCCGCTCGGGCACGGCCTCGACCTCGATGGACGGGTTCAACGCCAGCAGCCGTTCGCGCGCCGAATCCACCTTCAGCTGGCCGACGCTGGCCTCGGTATGCACGATCTGCCGGTGCAGGTTGCTGCGCTCGACCCGGTCATGGTCGGCAAAGCGCAGGTGCCCTACGCCGGCCGCAGCCAGATAGAAGCCAGCCGGTGCACCCAGGCCACCCGCTCCAAGCACCAGCACGAGCGACTGCTGCAGGCGGCGCTGGCCAGCCTCGCCTACCTGCGGCAGCAGCAGATGGCGTGAGTAGCGGTCGTAGAAGTCGCGGTCAGCGGCATCCAGCATCGGCTGCACCAGCGGCAGCCCCTGCTCGCGCCAAGCCACGGTGCCGCCGGCCACGGACGCCACGTTTGAATAGCCTGCGGCCAGCAGCGCCTGCGCGGCGTCGGCGGAGCGCTTGCCACTCTGGCAGATCAGCAGGATGTCCTGGCCCTGGACCGGCAGGTGCGCGGTCGGATCGGCCAGCAGATCATCCTTGGCCACGCCACGCGCGCCCTCGGCCATGCCACCGGCGCGCTCGTGCGCCTGGCGCACATCGATCAGCACCGCACCGCGGGCCACACGCGCCCGCGCCTGCTGCGGGGAAAGCTCTGGAATGCTCATGCGCCCATTGTAGAGCCGACCCCATGCTGAGCCGAGCATGGGCTCGGCTCTACACGGTAGCGCCGGGCCATGCCCGGCGAGCGCAGCGGCAC
>NZ_QETL01000211.1:0-1160 GCF_003105135.1 Stenotrophomonas sp. SPM
CATCCACGCATGGCGTGGATCTTATCTCTTGCCGATCTGGCACTTTAGGTGCCGAGAGCCCGGCGTGGGCGACCGTGTGGATCCAGGTCTTTCGACCGTAGAGTAGCTTGGGTCCCCACGCCGGAATCTCCCTGAAACGCCCGAACAGTTGGTTGAGTTGGCGCTCGAACTGATAAGACTGGGCTAGCTGGGAGAGCTCTCGACCCTGTCAGCCTAGCGGAGTTCTGCCATGTTTGGGATCGGGATCGACGTGAGCAAGGCCATGTTGGATGTGGCCGTCCATGACGAGCAGTTTCGCCAATTCAGCAACGACAAGCGTGGCTTTGCCAGCTTGATCCGGTGGTTGAAGAAGTGGCCCATCAAGCAGGTTGTTCTCGAGGCCAGCGGGGGGTACGAGCGTGCTGCTCTTGATGCCCTGCACTCTGCCGGCCTGCCGGTGGTGCGCATCAATCCAGCGCGTGCACGGCGGTTTGCCCAGGGCATCGGCCGGGCAGCGAAAACCGATCGAATCGATGCCACGGTGCTTGCGCAGATGGCCCATCTGTTGTCGCTTACCCGCTACGTACCGCCTGCTCCTTGGCAGCAACGTCTGGCGGAGTTTTCGCAATGCCGCAGGCATCTGGTCCAGATGCGGGTCAGCGAGATGCAGCGCTTGCGACGTTTGGTTGATCCAGATCTGATCGCGATGAAGAAACGCCATATAGCTCAGCTATCTGACGAGCTGAAGCAATTGGACAAAGCTATCGGCGAACAGCTGGAAGGACAGCCTGGTTGGCAGAACATCGGCTCTGTGAAGGGCGTCGGGCCAATTCTGGTCAGCACCCTTGCCTGCGAGTTGCCCGAGCTGGGCAGCCTTGGGAGCAAAGCCATTGCATCACTAGTGGGCGTGGCGCCGATGAACCGCGAAAGCGGCACCTGGCATGGCCAACGACGTATCAGTGGAGGGCGCGCAGTGGTACGCGAAGCCCTCTACATGGCGGCCCTGACGGCCATCCGGTACGAGCCAAAACTCCGCGATTTCTATGCAGGCCTGAAGGCCAAGGGTAAAGCGAGCAAGGTGGCACTTGTGGCGGTCATGCGGAAAATGCTGGTGATCCTAAATGCTCGCAAGCGGGACGCCGAGGTAGCCCTCGGCAGCCCCTGACAAGACAGTTGCTACT
>NZ_QETL01000212.1:0-1158 GCF_003105135.1 Stenotrophomonas sp. SPM
CATGCTCGACTGCTGTTGGCCCTGCAGTCGAGCATGGCTCGACTCTACAGAGGCGCGGTTCAGACGTTCAGCAGTTCGCCTGCGCCGTCATCGAGCAGCTTCTTCGCCACCTGGTGGCCCAGCGTTTCCGGATCGCTGGCCGGGCCCACCGCTTCGGCACGCACCGCGCGACCATCACTGGCACTGCCGACCATGCCCTGCAGGTGCAGGTCCTGGCCCTGCCACTGCGCGATGGCCGCCACCGGTACATGGCAGCTGCCGTGCAGCGCGCGGTTCATCGCCCGCTCCGCTTCCACGCAGGCACGGGTATCGGCGTCATCCAGGAGCGCGAACAATTCCATCAGCCGCGCGTTGCCACCATCGCATTCCACCGCCACCGCGCCCTGCGCCGGTGCCGGCAGCCACTGCGGTGGCTGCAGGCGGGCCACGATGCGGTTGCCCAGGCCCAGCCGTTCCAGCCCCGCCACGGCCAGCACGATGGCGTCGTAGCCACCGTTGTCGAGCTTGGCCAGGCGCGTGTTGACGTTGCCACGCAGGTCCAGCAGCTGCAGATCCGGGCGCAGCGCGCGCAGCTGGGCCTGGCGGCGCAGCGACGACGTACCCACGCGGGCACCGATGGGCAGCGCATCCAGCGAGGCGTACAGGTTGGAGATGAAGCCATCGGCCGGATCGTGGCGGGTCAGCATGGCCGGCAGCGCGAAGGGCGCATCCAGTTCCATCGGCACATCCTTCAGCGAATGCACCGCGCAGTCGGCATCGCCGCGCTGCATGGCCAGCTCCAGCTCCTTGAGGAACAGGCCCTTGCCACCGATGGCGGCCAGCGAGCGGTCGAGCACCTCGTCACCGCGGGTGCTCATCGGCACCAGTTCCACATGCAGGTCGGGGTAGGCCTGGCGCAGGCGGTCGGCGACGTGTTCGCTCTGCCAGAGGGCGAGCGGGCTCTTGCGGGTGGCGATGCGGACGGTTTCCATGCCGGCATTATCGCGCCTATCGGCGGGATACGGCCAACGGCGGAGCCCCTCGTGGCTGGCGGTAGAGTCGACTGTTAGTCGAACCAGCCTCGTGAGCTGGCCGGGTGGGTGGGCCGCGCAGGGGACGCTGCAAGTACGTCCCTGTAAGCTCGGTCGCCGCATCCATGCGGCTCACGCCCCTGCGCAA
>NZ_QETL01000213.1:0-1148 GCF_003105135.1 Stenotrophomonas sp. SPM
GTAGCAACTGTCTTGTTAGGCGGAGGCCATCTGGGCCTCCGCGTCCCGCTTGCGGGCGTTGAGGATCACCAGCATCTTGCGCATCACCGCGACCAGGGCCACCTTGCCTGGCTTGCCCTGGTTGACGAGGGATTCAAAGAATTCCTTGAGCCTGGGCTCATAGCGTTTGGCGGTCAGCGCTGCCATGTAGAGCGCTTCGCGTACAACGGCACGGCCGCCGGTGATGCTCCGTCGTCCTTTCCAAGTGCCGCTTTCGCGGCTCATGGGGGCAACCCCTACCAAGGCCGAGATGGCTTTCCCGCTGAGCCTTCCCAGCTCCGGCAACTCGCAGGCCAGGGTTGCCATCAGCACCGGGCCAGCGCCTTTAAGCTTGGCAAAGTCACGCCATCCATCCTGCTCGGCCAAGAGCGCTGCGATGATGGAATCGAGCTGCTTGATGCTCCTCTGGATCTCGCGCAGATGCTGATTCAGCATGGAAATCAGGCTGGGTTCGCTGAACGCGCGCATGCGCTGATGCTCGCTCACCCGCATCTGCACCAGATGGCGCCGACGCTGGCACAGCTCACCCAGACGGCGCTGCCAGGCCGCTGGCGGAACGTAACGGGTCAGCTTGAGAGCGTCGGCCATGTGGGCCAGAACCATGGCGTCAATGCGATCGGTCTTGGCCTGCTTCCCGGCGGCTGAGGCGAAGCTGCGGCCACGGCCCGGGTTGATCCGCACCATCGGCAAGCCAGCTCCATGCAAGGCGTCCAGCGCCTTCTGTTCATAGCCGCCGCTGGCCTCCAGCACGACCTGCTTGGCTGGCCACTGCTGCAGCCACTTGATCAGACTGGCCCAGCCCCGCTTGTTGTTCTTGAACTGACGGAAGGCCTGTTCATGGACGGCCACATCCAGATTCTCACCGCTGACATCAATCCCGATCCCAAACATGGGGCAACTCCGCTAGGCTGACAGGGTCGAGAGCTCCCCCCGCTTGCCCAGTCTTATCAGTACGAGTGCCAGCTCGATCAACTGTTCGGGCGGATCAGGGAGAAACCGGCGCGGAGATCCTTGCTACAGAGCGATCGAAAAGACCTAGAGCCGAACGGTCGTCCGCGCCGGGCTCTCGGCACCTAAGGTGCCAGAGTCGGAAGAGATAAGAGCCGAGC
>NZ_QETL01000214.1:0-1035 GCF_003105135.1 Stenotrophomonas sp. SPM
GGGCAGCCCAGCAGCGCCCACCAGGCCGACACCGGCATGCCCACCAGCCACAGCGGCAGCCAGCCCACCCAGACACTGCTGCCGCGTGCCGCCGGCCACACCAGCACCAGCGCGAGCCCGGCCAGGGCCAGCTGCTGCACGCTGCGCAGCAGGCGGCGGTCGGAGGCAAAGCTGTCGCGTTCAGCAGGGTTGCGACGGGAAGAGCGAGTGTTCATGGGCGTTCTCGACGATTCAATGGCGGCCAGCTTGGCCCGCTCCCTTCTCACAGACTGCGACCGCCATTGACGGAACGAGCACACACAGTCGACCATGCTTGGGCACCCAATGGAGCTCGCTCCCGCATGTCCTCGATCCGCCCGTTCTGCGCCGTGTTGCTGGCTCTGTCCCTTGGAGGCCCCGCGCTGGCCGCCAGCGACCCGCCGTCGCCACGCGCCAGCGCATCGGGGGCCTCCGAATATGGTGCGCCGATCGATCTGCAGCGCTTCATGGGCACCTGGTACGTGATCGGCCGCGTGCCGAACTTCATCGAACGCGGCCACGTGGCCAGCGTCAACGAGTACACGCTGCGCGAAGACAACAAGGTGGGCATCGTCTACCGCTACCGCGATGGCTTCGGTGCGCCGCAGCAGGAAGTGCGTGCACGTGCAAGCGTCGACGCCGACAGCGGCAACCACGCCTGGCGCACCTGGTTCTACCGGATCGTGCCGACCCATTCGCGCGTGCTGGAAGTCGCCCCGGACTATTCGTGGGCGATGATCGGCTACCCGGGCCGGGAGATGGCCTGGATCTTCTCGCGCCAGCCGGACATGGACAAGGCGCTGTACAAGGAGCTGGCCGAGCGCCTGCGCGACGAGTACGGCGTGAACACCGACAAGCTCAAGCGCGTGCCGCAGCACGCCGACCAGGTCGGCAAGCTGGGCTACGAAGTCCCGAACGTGCGCTGAGAAAGCGCCGCCGGGCATGGCCCGGCGCTACCCGAACGATACCGGGCCATGCCCGGCGGATTTGTCACGTGCAGATACCGGTAGTGCCGGC
>NZ_QETL01000215.1:0-1023 GCF_003105135.1 Stenotrophomonas sp. SPM
TGTGATCTCTCTGTACGTTGTTCATCCGGGACATCTTTGGAAAATGGTGGTTACCACACCGTTCCAGCCCCCAAAGAGCCCGGATGAACAATCATAAAAATGCCCGTTTGACGCCGTTTAGTCGAGCGCTTCTCGTCCGCCGTATCCTCCACGAGGGCCTACGCCCGGAAGAAGCAGCTCAAGCGTGTGGCGTAAGTGTGCGTACGGCCTACAAGTGGCTGGCCCGATTCCGCCAGTTCGGGGCACCGGGGCTGGAAAACCGCAGCTCACGGCCTCACCAGACGCCGCATGCCACGCCTGCTGCGGTAGTCGAGCAAATCAAGGAGCACCGCCGTAAACGGCAGACCTACCTAACCATCTCCAAGGCGCTGGGGGTCGGCCACAGTACGATTTCAAGGCTGATGCGCGCCCACGGTCTCAATCGGCTGTGTCGGCTTGATCCGCCCAAGGAGGTCATCCGATACGAATACGATCAGCCCGGAGGGCTGCTGCACCTGGACATCAAGAAGCTGGGCAATTTCCAGCGACCAGGGCACAGAACCGATGCCAAACGCCGGGGAAACGCCGCTGGTGGCGGCTGGGGCTATGTCCACGTGGCTATCGACGATCACTCCCGGGTCGCCTTCAGCAGCGTCCACCCCAACGAACAGGGCGAAACCGCCTGTCAGGCGTTGCTGGGCGCTCTGGAGTACTACGCCAGCCTGGGAATCACCTTCAAGCGGATCCTGACCGACAACGGTGCCTGCTATCGCTCAGCCGCCTTTGCCAAGCTGCTCAAATCCCTTGGGATCAAGCACATCAGAACCAAGCCCTACACGCCGCGGACCAATGGCAAAGCCGAGCGCTTCATCCAGACCAGCCTGCGCGAGTGGGCTTACGCCTGCGAGTACGCATCCTCGGACCAGCGCAATTCCGTGTTGAACCAATGGCTGCACCACTACAACTGGCACCGTCCCCATATGGGGATCGGCGGCCAGCCACCTATCTCCAGAGTGCCGCTGAACAACGTAGTGGGTTTACACA
>NZ_QETL01000216.1:0-896 GCF_003105135.1 Stenotrophomonas sp. SPM
CGACCACGAAGAACACCGGGATCATCAGCAGGCCCAGCAGGGTGGCGAACAGCATGCCGCCGATCACGCCGGTACCGATGGCGTGGCGGGAGTTTGCGCCGGCACCGGTGGAGATGGCCATCGGGATCACGCCCATGATGAACGCGAACGAGGTCATCAGGATCGGGCGGAAACGCAGGCGGGCCGCTTCGATGGTGGCATCGCGCAGGGTCTTGCCCGCTGCACGCTGCTCCACCGCGAACTCCACGATCAGGATCGCGTTCTTCGCGGCCAGGCCGATAACCGTGATCATGCCGATCTTGAAGAAGATGTCGTTGGGCAGGCCGCGGATCATCGACAGGCCGATGGCACCCAGCACGCCCAGCGGCACGACCAGCAGCACCGCCACCGGGATCGACCAGCTTTCATACAGTGCGGCCAGGCACAGGAACACCACCACCACCGACAGCACCAGCAGCAGCGTCGCCGCGTTGCCCGCCAGGATTTCCTGGTAGGACATGCCCGACCAGTCATAGCCGTAACCGGCAGGCAGGTCGTTGGTGACGATGTCTTCCATCGCGGTCATCGCTTCACCCGAGCTCTTGCCCGGGGCCTGCGAGCCGACGATGTTGATGGCCGAGTAACCGTTGTAGCGGCTCAGCGACGGCGGTGCCGACACCCATTCCGACTTGACCACCGTGTTCAGCGGGATCATGGCGTTGGTGCCGTCGGCATTGGTGGTCAGGCTGGAGGGACTGTAGAAGCTCTTCAGCGATTCCTGGCCGGTGCGGTACGGCGCGTCGGCCTGCATGGTCACGCGCTTGATGCGGCCCTGGTAGAAGAAGTCGTTGACGTACACCGGGGCCAGCATCAGCTGGATGGTGCTGTACACGTCCGACACCGACATGCCCATCGAC
>NZ_QETL01000217.1:0-503 GCF_003105135.1 Stenotrophomonas sp. SPM
CATCCCGAACTCGGAAGTGAAACGCAGCTGCGCCGATGGTAGTGTGGCTCAAGCCATGCGAGAGTAGGTCATCGCCAGGGTTTATACCCGAGAACCCCGTTGCCCGCGCAGCGGGGTTTTCCTTTTTTTGCAGGCACCTGGTTTTGACCTGGACTTGCAGCAACAACTTCACGAAGAGCTTCAAGTTCCTTCAACAAGTTGTTGACAAAGCTGAAAGGCCTGCCATAATAGGCGGCTCGCAACGACGAAAGACCTTCGGGTCCAACGACGAAGCAGCATCGGCAACAACGTCCACTTCGGTGAGACGGCCTTGAAAAAGGTGTTGACGAAGCGGAAAAGCCGGCTATAATGGGCGGCTCGCTACGAAGGAAACTTCGCAGCACACGGGAACGGCGCTGAGGCCACTTCCCCTGATCTTTGAAAGTATGCGCAGGTATCTTGTGAAGGCGCCTGCAGGAAGGATGATTGTCCATCTTGCAGACGTTTGATCAAGCAACTATTAA
>NZ_QETL01000218.1:0-330 GCF_003105135.1 Stenotrophomonas sp. SPM
CACTTGTGGCGGTCATGCGGAAAATGCTGGTGATCCTAAATGCTCGCAAGCGGGACGCCGAGGTAGCCCTCGGCAGCCCCTGACAAGACAGTTGCTACTCGGATGTGCGGCTGTTGGTAGGTGTCGACCTTGGTCGACACATCTCCTCAGACATCGATATCCGACCCCGTGCCGACCAACGGTCGGCATCCACCAAAGCAGAACGCTGTTCTGACAGATCGCGGAAGTCTGTCGAAGGCGGGGTGGGTCCGGTTGAGGGGGCGTGAGCCGCATGGATGCGGCGACCGAGCTTACAGGGACGTACTTGCAGCGTCCCCCTCAACCGGACCC